>JALOMX010000374.1 GCA_025455245.1 Chitinophagaceae bacterium | reverse complement strand
ATCCCGAATTTTCAAATCTCAAATTTCAAATCTCGAATCTCAAATTTCAAATCTCAAATGAATAATCTAAAAGCCTGGGAACAAATTTCGTTTGATTATATCCATGAAGAAACATGGTTTAAACTCAGGCGCGACCGTGTATTGAAGGGCAATGGCGGGGAAATGTATCCTTACTATGTACTTGAATACACCAATTGGGCGACGGTGTTTCCTGTAACCAAAGAAGGGAAAGTAATTTTACTGAAACAATACCGTTATGGGCTTGGCGAATGGAGTATTGAAATCCCCGGAGGAATTATGGACCCTCATGAAACGGACCCGCTATCCGCAGGCCGGCGGGAATTGCTGGAGGAAACCGGTTACAGTTGCGGCCTCATTCGTGAAGTGGGCAAAGTGGCCCCAAACCCTGCTACTGCCAGCAACGGACTGCGAATTGACGCATGAGCAATCTTTTGACCCGCATGAGGAACTCGAGATATTTCTTGCCGATATGGATGAGGTAAAACAAATGATCAGGGAGAACAAAATCATTCAATCGCTGCATGTTACTGCTATGTTGTATGCATTGATTGCCCTTGGCGAAACAATTTAGTGGATATCATTCAAGGATTAATCTGTAAGCTGCAACCCGGTTAGCGTTGAATGTAGGAACATAAACAATTTTATTTTTTCGGTCATATCCTATATCAGCGCAATTTACTTTTTGGTCTTTGGTATTGAGTATTTCTTGTACCGTTCCGTTTTTGTTTACAACATACATGGTACCAATCCATGCGCTGACCAAAAAGCGTTCTCCATCAATGGGTTCAATACCATCCGTGCTGCGTTCCATACCGGAGGCTATCTGTGTGGTATTCCCGTTGTCAAAAACAAACATACCTCCTGCATCGAGAAACCAAAGTTTATTTTGGTGCCACAGTACTCCATTGGGTCTTGTACGTCCGGTGATAATGGCCTTCGGTTTTTGACCTTTTTCTATTTTATGGATAATGCCGGTCTCGGAGTCTGATACATAGATCGTACCATTTTCATCAATGGTCAGGTCATTCAGGAATTTAGCCCCTGCAATTTCAATCCTTTCTGTTTCTTTCCCGGTTTTAAGTTGGAAAACAACAATGGCATCAAGATCTGCTGCATACAGGTTTTTTCCGAAGATGCCCATGCCCTTTGGTGCGTTCAGTCCTGATGCCCATACAGGTATTTTGATTTTACCATCAGTGCCCATTACCGTAATGTGACCTTTGCCATCCTTGCCACCTGAAGCGCCGTCAATATTTGAAATAAATAACCTTGCTCCGGCAACATCGGGCAATACCGATTCCGGAACCTTGAAAAGGGTATCGGTTTCCCAAAGCTTTTCAAGTCGCTGACCAAGGCATATCAATGAAAAAATCATGAAACCGGATAATGCTATTAATTTTCTTTTCATCTTGAATGGATTGACCGTATGAAGTTATGTTAACAAGGAATATTTATCCGGGGTTTATTTCAGCCACTACAAAAACACTGCCACAAACAATAATCAGGTCCTTGGAAGCGGCTGTATTTTTTGCTTCTGACAAAGCCTCCTGAGGATGCTGAAAACCTTTTCCCGTGAGCCCTTCTTTGTATGCCATTTCCCTTAGTTCTGCAAATGGCAATGCCCTTGGCAACTGAGCCTGCGTAAAATAATAAGTAAAAGAACCGGGTAGTAGTTTAAGCACCTTTGAAACATCTTTATCTTTTACCATACCGATCACCATGTGAATATTCTGTACAAATCCTTCTTTCTTTAAAGTGGATATCTGTTTCAATAAAACCTTGATACCTGCTTCATTGTGTGCTACATCCAGCACAACGTAAGGGTTGCTTTGCAATACCTGCCATCTTCCACCCAAACCGGTGATATTCTTTACATTATTCAACGCTTTCAAGACTTCTGTATCTGGCAGTTTCCAGCCTTTTTGTTTTAATACCTCCAGGGCCGAAAGCACTGTACGTATATTAAACTGCTGATACAATCCCGGAAGATCGCATTTGATCGTCAGGTGATCCCCCGTTGGATTATGCATCAGGTCAATGTTCAGATGCTCCACGGTAGAATGAACGGTTAAAATATCCCATTCTTTTTCAGCAAGGTAGAGCGTCGCATTGCAGTCCCCGGCTTTCAACGAAAAAACCGGGAGGGTTTCAGGGAGGGTTTCACCAATTACCACCGGAACATTTTCTTTAATGATGCCCGCCTTTTCAAATGCGATTTTTTCTAATGTATCGCCCAGTATGTTCATATGGTCCCACCCAATGTTGGTAATAATGCTTAACTCCGGAGTTATAACATTTGTACTGTCAAGTCTGCCTCCAAGGCCGGTTTCAATAATGGCAATATCCACTTTCTGACGCGCAAACCATTCAAAGGCCATGGCAACCGTTACCTCAAAAAAGCTGGGTTCAATTTCTTCGATAACGGGTTTTATGCTTTCTGTAAATTCAACCACAAAATCTTCAGGACACATGTAAAGCATTTCAATTCCTGAAACTTTAATCCTTTCCCTGAAATCGTACAGGTGGGGCGAAGTATAGAGTCCTGTTTTAAAGCCGCATTCGTGGAATATAGCTGCAAGCATATGGCTTGTACTGCCTTTGCCATTCGTTCCGGCAATATGTATGCTTTTAAACGAGTGGTGCGGATTGCCAAGCGCATCGAGCAGAATGATGGTATTATGCAGGTCTTTTTTGTACGCTGCATCGCCTATCCTTGTAAACATGGGCAGGCGGCTGTAGAGGTAGTCAAGCGTATCTGGATATGTCACTGTTAATAATTCAAGAGATCATTGCCTGAAATTTCATTAAGGCTTTTTTGGAATTTCTTTTTTTGTTTGGGGCGGCGTGGTAGTAGGGGATATTGCATATTTTTTGCATATTGTCGAACCTTCAATTTTGATATGTATTAAAGATTCATTTGCACCAATGCTTTCAATAAATGACTTAGCTTCTTTTTGCGGGATTAGCTTTTTATCAGGATATGAATACGTAATAAATTCAATAACAATTTTTTTGCCGAAAACATATTTAAAATTCTCCCAATCTTTATGTGCTATCCTGTTCAGTATTGAATAAACCTCCTCCGCAAGGCGGGGATGACTGTTGTAAATATATATGAAAAAAATACTATCTGACTCTTGACCTTGTACTTCAAAAATCACAAAGCCCGAAACGCTGTCAATGAGTTCATCAGGATATCGTAAAT
>JALOMX010000066.1 GCA_025455245.1 Chitinophagaceae bacterium | reverse complement strand
CGTCATGCTTTTGGGGATCAATACCGTGCCACTGATTTTGTGGTTCCCGGAAAAGGGAAGCTGACAGTAAAGTTTGAAGGTGAAGACGGTCAGGTAATCGAACATGAAGTATTTCAGTTTAAAGGCCCCGGTGTAGCTATGAGCATGTACAATGTGGACGAAAGTATCCGTGGTTTTGCCCGCAGTTGTATGAATATGGCTTTGCAAAAAGGATGGCCGTTGTATATGAGTACCAAAAACACCATTCTTAAAAAGTATGATGGCCGTTTCAAAGACATTTTCCAGGAAACATTTGACAATGAGTTCAAAACTCAATTTGAGGCTGCCGGCATAACATACGAACACCGCCTGATTGATGATATGGTAGCAAGCGCCCTGAAGTGGAATGGCAATTTTGTTTGGGCTTGTAAAAACTATGACGGTGATGTTCAGAGCGATACGGTTGCACAGGGTTTTGGCTCATTGGGGCTTATGACTTCTGTATTGGTAACCCCCGATGGAAAAACCATGGAAGCCGAGGCCGCACATGGAACCGTTACCCGTCACTATCGCGAACATCAGAAAGGAAGGCCTACAAGTACCAATCCGATAGCCTCCATTTTTGCTTGGACACGCGGTCTTGCTTTCCGGGGAAAACTCGACGGAAACCAACCCCTTATAGACTTTGCAAATGCCCTTGAAGCAGTATGTATAGAAACCGTTGAAAGCGGTAAAATGACAAAAGACCTTGCTGTTTGCATTCATGGAAATAAGGTCAATCATGGGGAGCATTTTCTTTATACAGAAGAGTTTCTTGAAGAACTGGATTCCAACCTTAAAGTAAAACTGGCAAAATAATCATCACACAAATATGTGAAAGAGCGCTTCCTTTTCCGGGGAGCGCTTTTTGTTTATCCCTTAAATAAACCGGTAATCCTTGCATTATAACGATATGTAACCTTTTAGCAGGCAGCCTCGTCCTAACTTCAGGAACTTTAGCTTAAAGAATTCATAACAGATAATACGGTTGAGGTTCTTTTCAACACACACACAAAAAAACACACTTCACACAAATGGCGCACGTGCGTACATATATATGTTGTTTCACCATTCTTTTTTGGTTCCTGACGTCATTTTCCAATTTTAAGAAAAACCGGGCAGGGGATGAGGTAAAAGAAAAAAGCGCTTTTTTCGATCCGGGTGACTATGCTTTTGTTATTCCTTCTGAACCACTTTCAGCCTCTGTGCCCTTTAACAGGGTTGGCAACCTCATTGTAATAAAAGCAACGGTAGATACTATAAGCGGTAATTTTATCCTGGATACCGGCGCTCCGGGGTTAATATTAAACATGACCTACTTCAGGGACTATCCCCATGATAACCGTCGTAGTTTTTCGCCGAAAGGTATTACCGGTGATATGGTCACTGGTGTTCCGACATTGGTCCCCAAATTTTCCATCGGTTCATTTGAGTATAGTGTAGTAAGGGCCGACCGGGTGAATCTTGGTCATCTTGAAAACAGTAAGGGAATCAAAATAATGGGATTGATCGGCGTAGGTTTGTTTCGCAGATTTGAAATGGTAATTGACCACAAAAATGAGTTGATCCATTTACGTAGATTTGGAAAAAAAGAAAAGCAAACAGAGCCGCATCCTGTTCTCAAGGACAAATCAAAACTGGTGGTTCATCCGATTGCTTCACTTTATGGAAAGATGGTTACAGAAGTTACGATTGGAAATAATAACCTGAGTTTTGTGCTTGATACCGGCGCTGAGATCAACGTGGTAGATGACAGGTTGCCCAAAAAAGTGCTTAAAAATGTTACGGTAGAAAAAAGGATATCTGTAATAGGTGCAGGAGCAAAAAAAACGGAGGCATGGTATGGCACACTGAAACACCTTTCGGTAGGTGGGGCTACCGCAGGAAACATTGATGTGATGCTTACCTCGCTTCAACATTTGTCGGATGCATACGGTCGAAGTATCGATGGGATTCTTGGATATTCATTTTTATCTTCAAAAGTTGCAGGAATCAATTTTGCGAAAAATGAGTTATATGTATGGAAGTAATTATTAATATATATATTAAATTAATGCGAAGGGCTTACCTGATGTTTTTTCTTTTTATAGGCGCCTTTTGTTTATCGGGATTTGTACAGCTTCCGGGTTATAAGGTATCCATCGAAGATGGAAAGGTAATTTTATCCATCAGCCGAAGGATTACAGATAGGGAAATTAAGGAACTTGAAAGTAAGTATGAGCTGTATGGATTGCCTTTCAAGAGCTGGCTGAATGGAACCACAGCGCAGGAATGCTTAAAGTATGGATGGAATCTGGAAAGTGAAAAGGAGGATTGGTTGGTCCTCAGCCGCACTGTTGAAAGCATTGGCGATCTTTCTGTGGTTGAAAAGAAATTGTTGTTGGCGAAGGGGCACGAAAGCGGGGAAGATCTTTTCCCTTTAGGTGTTTTTAGAAATGAATTTGGGTTCAATTCTGTACGTCAATACAGTGCCGTTGTAACTACCGGAAAAGGGGCAACGTTATTTCTCGAAGGATATAAAAACGCTGCCGATGTGCGAATAGCCGGGAGTTTTACGCAATGGGAAAAGAACGCTTTACCCATGAAAAGCAGTGCCGAAGGTTGGTATATTGATCTTACAATTGCTCCCGGAAAATATTTTTACAAGTTCCTGGTAGATGGAAACTGGGTATTGCATAAAGATAACCTGAATAAGGAAAACGATGGAAAGGGAAACATCAATTCTGTATTGTATGTGCCCAACCACGTATTCCGGCTTGACGGATTTCAAAAGGCTTCAAGGGTGTTTGTGGCAGGTAGTTTTAATGGTTGGTCTTCATCAAATGCGGCGATGCGGAAAATAAACCATAGTTGGGAACTACCCGTATTCCTTCCTGAAGGAACTCAAACGTATCGCTTTGTTGCCGATGGAAACTGGATGGAAGACCCGGCAAATAAAAACAAGCTGAGAAATGAATATGGAGAGTTTAATTCCTGTGTCAGCATCGGGAAGCCCTATGTATTCCGGCTTGATGGATTTCAAAATGCCAAACAGGTGATTTTGGTTGGTTCCTTTAACGGATGGCGCGACCATGAACTTTTTCTTGAACCCCGAAACAATGGATGGGAAATTACCTATGTTCCTGGTTCGGGAAACCATGAATACTATTACCTGGTGGATGGTTTCAGGGTGGGGCGAAAACCATCTGATGCCGAGCCGGTAAAAAGTTCAGAACCCCTCAATTTTCAGGAGGTGGTCGGAGGGAATTACACTTTCATTTTAAAGGGATATAAAAATGCAAGATGTGTTTATCTCTCGGGCAGCTTTAATAATTGGTCAGAATCCGGATTCCCTATGAAACGGGTAAATGATGAATGGCAGATGAAAATGTACCTTCCGGCAGGTAAACAAACATATAAATTTATAGTGGACGGCAAATGGATAATTGATCCCGCCAATAAACTGTGGGAAGGCAATGAGCACCACACCAAAAATTCTGTGTTATGGTTCGGTGTTGATTAGCGTAAAACATTTAAAATGGACGCAGTTAATTTATCTGCCCATTTTGCATATTCTTTTCCCGATGGATGAAGTCCATCCTGCGCAACAAGCGAAAGGTCATTTTTGGCAAGCCTGCTTCCTTCTGTAATTTCAATGTAGGAAATACCGGAGTCCCTGGCAATCTGAGCATTTATTCTGTTGAAAATATCGATCTCGCGTGCTATTTTTTCAGGATTCAGTCTTTGACCAAAAGGCGTTACACCATAATCGGGGATACTCAAAACAAATACCCTTGGTTTGCGCCGTCCCGACAAATTGATTGCCTTATTTAAACAGAGCCTGAATTGATTGTAGTATTCAAGCGTATCCCTTCCCTGGTACTGGTTATTTACCCCGATCAGTAAGGTTACGATATCGTAATTCAGGGGCTTGTTTGCGCCTTCTATGGCCGAGAGAAGATTGGAGGTTGTCCACCCGGTTTGAGCAATATACTCAGGATCAATAATGCTTTTTTGTTGTTTCCTTAAAAGATCGGCTGTTTGATGAGGAAACCGGTCGGTTATCTCCACTCCTTGTCCAATAGTGTAACTGTCACCGAGCGCAATCATTCGAATAGGCGGATTAACCAACCCCGGATTAAAAGGGGGCGTGGGTGGTAGTTCAGGCGTGGTGCTGCTTTCTTTGGAACATGCCATTAAACCTGCAAGAATAAATAGCATCAGAATGAAAACAATACCCGGTTTAAACCTGTTAAAATCCATTTTTATCCAATTTGGATGTGTTGATTTATTCAATACAATATCAATGCAACTTTGTTCTTTTGACGCCGGGAAATAAAAAATTAATGAAAAGGATGTTCCTGTCAAATTTATCATTCTTTTTTGTTCGGAATTTGGATTGGGTGTAGAATGGTGTTCAAAAGGCATAAACAGAATTAAATGAAATCAATGTTTCACGAATGTGATGTGGTAATTATTGGGGCCGGACCAATCGGATTGGCTTGTGCCATTAATATACAAAAGCTGGGTTTGAATTATGTAGTAATTGACAAAGGTTGCCTTGTTAATAGTCTTTACCATTACCCGCAAAACATGACTTTTTTCAGTACTGCCGAAAGGCTTGAAATCGGGGGGCTTCCGTTTGTGTGTTTGCAACCCAAACCGGGTCGTGCAGAAGCCCTTGAATATTACCGTAGGGTTGTTGTTCATTTTGACCTTACGGTAAGGCTTTTTGAAGAAGTTCTTGCAGTTAACAGGGATAATGAAGGAACTGATTTTCTTATCAAGACATCAAAATCCGTTTATAAAGCCAGCAAGATCATTGTTGCTACAGGTTTTTATGACCGGCCCGTAGCATTAAATGTGCCGGGTGAAGAACTATCGAAGGTTTCCCATTATTACAAAGACCCGCATTTTTATGCATTTCAACGGGTATTGGTGGTCGGTGGCAACAACAGCGCCGTAGATGCAGCCCTGGAGTGCTGGCGCAAAGGTGCCATCGTTTCCATGGTCATGATTGAAAATGATATTGGGGAAAGAGTTAAGTACTGGGTTCGTCCGGATATTGTTAACCGAATAAAAGAAGGCAGCATTACGGCTTATGTAAGTTCAAAAGTCAGGGCAATACATCCCGATACGGTAGAAATTGAAACACCCGAAGGTAGCATTGAGATTGAAAACGATTGGGTATTGGCGATGACAGGATATAAACCTGATTTCAGTTTTCTTGAACAATTGGGGGTGGCATTAAGTAATGATGGTAAGTTTTTTCCCGCATATAATGAACAAACCATGGAATCCAATGTGCAAGGGCTTTACCTCGCAGGGGTTGTAGTCGGAGGAATGGATACTCATGTATGGTTTATTGAAAACAGCAGGGTTCATGCGGAAATTATTGCAGCCGATTTGAAGAAAAAATTATCCTCTTCTTTCAAGTAATTTCTCTACAAGTTTTGCCAAAGCAAACATGGCGGTTTCGGTACCTACCGATTTTAAGGTTTCACTGAGGGGGACAGGTTCAGGGATGTCATCTTCAGCGGGCTCTTTTTTTTCAAAATGGTCCTGTATGCCTTTAACAACTGCTCCTGCAGCCATGCTTACAACACCTCCCAAAGCTCTTCCCGGAAGCCCGGCAAAAGCAGATTCAAGCCGGTATTCGGCATCAAGGATATTTTCTTCGGCAAGCAGCTTTTCCTGGGCAAGCTGCTTTAGGTTTTTAATATGTGAAAGGTCACGGTTACTAAACATTTTTAGTTTTTTGGGGCCGTGTCAGGTTTGGTGGTTTCAAAAAGAATTTTAACGAATTTTCCGGCAAAAAAGGTGGCAAGCTTTTTTCTTGCTATCCAACAAACAATGGAAAGGAAAGCATAAAAACCTGCCACCACTGCAAAGCCATAATAATTGCTTTGCAATTTTTCTGCAAAATAAAATCCGGCCATCAGGCTTAATCCCGAAATTAACAGGAGAAACAATATTGCTACCACAACGATAACAGTTATAACACCTGTTAGCCTTGCCAATTTTTCGGTTAATTGTAACTGGAAAAGGTTAATCCTTGCCTGAACATAGTTTTCCGTTTCCAGCCTGATATCGCTCAGGAATGAGCCTGACGATTGCTCCCTCATACAGCAGTTTCTTGATGGGTGCCGTTGAATTTCTTAACAAGGTCTTCGGCCATATGCTTGCCTTTGTCAACCATATTGCCCATTCCCTTCTTCAGTCCTTCAGCCCTGCGGCCAATGTCATTTACTATTTCTTTACCTTTTTCGGTTTGTGCAAGATAGTAAAGGCCTGCACCTGCTGCCACTCCTGCTGCAAATCCTAGCAGCACTTTGGTTGATGTTTTCATACCTTACTTTTTTAGAGATTAAGAATGATTAACTTTCAGGGATTTCCTATTTTTTGCCCTGATTTCCAACTAATTTCAGATGGTTTGAAAGGTACGAAATTTGATGGTTTCAAAAAAGGACTTTTTACCAATTCCGGTTTTTTTTTGCCTGGAGTTAACGTTAATTACATTTGCCTATGCAAATAGTAGAAGTTCGTTCTCCGCAAACGGAGGCCTTATTTTTGGAAACAAGCCCAGGGTTATACAAAAATGACCCGAATTACATTCGCCCTTTGGATAAAGACATGGATGATGTTTTCAACCCTGCAAAAAATAAATCTTTCAAAGATGGAAAATTGAATAGATGGGTTTTGTTGGATTCCAATGGAAACAGTATTGGACGAATTGCAGCTTTTACATCAAAAAAATATAAAAACAAGGGAGATAAAATACCTGTAGGTTGTTTTGGATTTTTTGAATGTATCAATGATCGGGAAGCGGCATTCCTTTTACTTGATACTGCCAAAAACTGGCTCAAAAATGAAGGTATGGAAGCCATGGATGGCCCTGTCAATTTTGGAGAGCGGGATAAATGGTGGGGTTTGGTTGTTGAAGGTTTTTATTCACCGTTATATGGTATGAATTATAACCATCCTTATTATCCCGACCTTTTTAAAGCGTATGGGCTTGAAGTTTTTTATTATCAGAATTGCTATAACAGGATGGTAATGGGAGAACTTGAGCCAAGATTTTATGAAGGCCATAAAAAACTGGCAGAACGGGGGGGCTTTAGCGCGAGAATGGTTGAGAAATCAAACATTGAAAAGTATGCACTTGATTTTGTAAAAGTATACAATAGTGCTTGGGCCAAACATGAAGGCAATAAGGAAATGACCGAACAGGCGGCCAAAAAGCTTTTTAAAGCTATGAAGCCCGTTATTGATGAAAAGATTGCATGGTTTGCGTATTATAAAGATGAGCCTATTGGGATGTATATTAATATTCCGGACCTTAATCAAATATTCAGGAAATTTAATGGGAGGTTCGGGCTGATTGAAAAAATCAGGTTTGTTTTATTTAAAAGGTTTGTCGGCTTCAAAAAAATGGTCGGTATCATTTTTGGAATTGTACCCCGGTTTCACGGTAGCGGCGCTGATTATTTTATGATAGTGGAGGCTGCCAAGGTAATCCAGCATCAATCCGTATATCAGGAAACCGAGCTTCAATGGATTGGTGACTGGAATCCGAAAATGAACAATATTGCCAAACACCTCGGCTTTAGCGTATGCAGAAGGTTGGCTACCTTCCGATATTTGTTCGACAGGACCATTCCTTTTGAAAGGCATCCGTTTCTTTAATAAAACAGAAAATATTTAATATGAAAATTGCCATTATTAACGGCCCAAACCTAAATCTTCTCGGAAAGCGTGAGCCCGATGTTTACGGTAAACAATCCTTCGAAATGTTTTTTGAGTATCTCAAGGCAAAATACAATGATGTTGAGTTCACCTATCATCAAACCAATGTAGAAGGAGAGTTGATCAATTTTATTCATGAGGAAGGGTTTTCTGCGGATGGCATTATATTGAATCCCGGAGGATATACCCATACTTCCGTTGCATTAGGCGATGCCGTTGCCGGTGTGAAGGCAAAAATTGTTGAGGTACATATCAGTAATACGGCAGCGCGTGAAGCATTCAGGCATATAAGCCACGTATCATCAAAATGTGTTGGTACCATTACCGGTCTTGGACTGCACGGTTATGAACTTGCCCTCATTTATCTGATGGAAATGAAGGATAAATGAGTTTTGGGGTTACATTTTTTTCAAAAGCCTTGATGGTAGAAAAATAATGGATTTAAGCAATTGGAAAACCCCATCTACCGCAATGCCTAAAATCCTGAAAGGGATGGAAATGATCCAGAAAACAGGATAAAGTATCAATGCCAGTATGGCAAGTGGCCAACAAAGAACAAAAAGTATGAGCCAAAGTAAAAAAGTCAACATCCGAAATAATTATTAAATGATCTGATGATTAAGAAGGTGGTTATGCATTATCGGTAAAAGGTCAGGATATTTCCCAACTGATAATGTTGGGGTACTAATTTCCCAGCCCTTTGATCACATCATACTTGGTAACAATATGGTAGTTTCCTGCTTCGTCCTGCGCCAAGGCTGCCCCGTTGTCTTTATTGATGACAAGCCTCAACCTGTCAATCGGTGTATTGAAATCAACCACCGGATACGGATGCTCAAGAGCGCTTGAAACGGGTGTGTGTTTAATATCGGGGTTTGTAAAAACTTT
>JALOMX010000373.1 GCA_025455245.1 Chitinophagaceae bacterium | reverse complement strand
CAGGAGCACTAACCGCTATTGGTGGATTTGTTTCCGAACGGGAAGGTTCGGGCAACACCGCTGCTTTTTCGGTGGGTTTTGCTTTTTTGGGACCTTTTACTGCTTTTTTGGCAGGGGGCTTTTCGTGTTTGGGAGGTATTTCAGTAACCGGTTTTTCCTTTACCGGATGTTTTACCGCAACAGGGGCTACCTCGTCCGACATTACTTCGGCCTCTTCGGTAGAATTGCCGGTAGTGGTTTTAATGATGCGCTTACGCCGGGGCCTGCCCTGCGTATCTTCGCTTTTTACGGTACTTTCCATTACAGCCTGTTTATCCAGAATTTTGTAAATTAGATCTTGTTTTTCAAGCTTCCCCGGGTTGGTGATTTTTAATTGGTCAGCTATATCCACAAGTTCAGGAACGAGCATATCGTTCAATTGCAGAATGTCGTACATACGAAAGAATTAACTAAGAACAAGTGATTTGAAATCAAAAAAATGATTGAAGAAATTAATGGTGGAGAGTTGCAACCGTGAACTATCGTAGAGAATAATAACGATGTTTTGACTCTGTTCTAACTGCAAGGTTACGGCAAAACACGGGAGAAAAAAAATTTTTTGAAAAAGTTTTCGTGGAGCTTTCCTGCAGCTATTGTACAGTTGGGAAAAACTTTGCATTATTGCAGCTATGAAATTGATGATTGCAAGGATTCTTATTTCAGCAGTATCCGTATTAATTGTGGGTTCCATTCTTAGCGGGGTGCATGTACAGGATAGCTGGAGTGCGGTATGGGTGGCAGTTTTGCTCGCCTTGCTCAACGCCACCGTAAGGCCATTACTGGTATTATTAACCCTGCCTGTAACCCTGGTTACCCTCGGCCTCTTTCTTTTTGTAATTAATGCCTGTATCATTTTGCTGGCAAGTCATTGGATCAAGGGATTTGAGGTGGATGGCTTTTGGTGGGCCCTGATTTTTGGTTTTTTGCTTGCAATCATTAATTCTTTTTTCCAGGACATTTTACTGAAAGGCCACGGTAATAAAGACCAATAGCCCCATTTTTTGGATATTTGCCCTATGTATTATATTGTTTACGGGTTTTTCTACCTGCTTTCTTTGTTGCCTTACCGGGTAATATATATCATAAGCGATGGGGTTTATGTGCTTTTATATTACATATTTCAGTACCGGAAAGAGATGGTATTTAACCATTTGGCCCAAACTTTTCCGGATATGAGCCCCGATGAACGGAAAGGAATTGCAAAACGGTTCTTTCGCAATTTTACAGATGTATGGGTGGAAATGATTAAGATTTTCAGTATGACGGAGGCCGATGCTGCCAAAAGAATGAAGTTTGATTCATCGCTTGCGGAAAAATGGTATGCAACCGGAAAATCGGTACAGATAGTTGGCGGTCATTTTATGAACTGGGAATATCTTCCTGTTGCCACGCCCCTTTTTCAGCCTTACCCGGCACTCGCCATATTTATGCCCCTCAAAAGCCCGGTAATGGACAAACTTGTTTTCAGGCTCCGTAGCCGTTTTGGCATGTTTTTGCTTAGGGCGGGCAATATGCAGGAGGAAATTAAGCCCTGGCTAAATAAGCAATACCTGATGATTGTAGGAGCCGACCAAAGTCCGAGTAACCCGGATAATGCCTACTGGCTGAACTTTTGCAACAAGCCTGCAGGCTTTATTAAAGGCCCATGGATAAGGGCAGGCAGGCAGGGTCAACCCTATATTTATATGACCATCCGAAAACCAAAAAGGGGACATTATGAGTTCAAAATGTATCCATTTGCCGATAATCCTGCCGATTTTTCACCCGAAGAACTGGCAAGGAAATTTGCTGTTACACTGGAAGAAGATATCAGGGAAATGCCTGAATTGTACCTTTGGACCCATAACCGGTGGAAAAAACCATGGAAACCCGAATACCTGAAAAAATGGGTTGATTCGGCGCCGCCGAAATTTTAATTAAGTTTTTCAGGCACCTTTTCTATTTTCAAACCCGGGGTTGAGCTGATTACCTCCCAATCGGCCATAACCACCCGGATGTTATGGATCCCCTGAATTTTCAGTAAGGAGGCGGCTGTCATACTCCGGTTACCATTGCTGCAATACAGGTAAACATTGGCTTCTTCCGGAATGAGGGCAATATTGGCAAGGTCTCCCATATCTTCGAGTGCAAGGTGTTGGGCCCCTTTCAGGTGCCCCTCTGCAAATTCCGTAACACTGCGCACATCAATCAGTACAAGGTTATCATCATGTGGAAGGTCCATGGCAAGTTCATCAGGGTCAATGGTAATCACCATATCACCACATAAATTTTGCCATTCAGGGCTGCCGGCCTCAAAAAATCCCGTAATATCAATGAATCCAATTCCATTTAGGGCTGCAACCATAGCCTCCGGTTGGGTTCCTTTTTCAATAATAAGGGTACACGAAATTCTTTCAGGGAAAATACTGTGGAATGTAGCAGGGTAAATTTGTTGCGTGGAAATAAAAACACTGTCCGCAATAAAACCATCGGCAAATTTGGCAGGAACCCTTGTATCAACAATCAGGTTGTTTTCATCCGATAAAATGCGCAGGAAGGCATCATGGCTTAGCGCTGTAATAATCATAGGAAATTTATTAAAGAAAAAATGCATATACAGACTTGTTAAAAATCCGTAATATGCATTTAAAAATGAATGATGGTTACAGGTTACTGTACCAGGCTTTTCGAAATGTTAAAAATTTCTTCTATTCGTGCTGCGTTAAGGGTATAAAAAATAAACTTACCATCACGGCGTGTAATAACAATATTTGCCCTGCGGAGAATGGCAAGGT
>JALOMX010000372.1 GCA_025455245.1 Chitinophagaceae bacterium | reverse complement strand
TTTATGTTCCACCCAATGCACAAACCATCCGCCAAAAAAGTCCATGCTTAACACCCCGGCTAAAACAATTCCCCATACCGGGAGATTAAGCCAATGAACCACACCAAATTGATTGGCTACACACCAATCGCTGACCTTGACCAGGATAACTGCCAGCAAACCATGAATGATAAGATGGCAGATGGTAAAAGCAAAATTGATAATGGCATGTGGTACTTTGGTCGTTTTATACTTCAGTTTAATTAATGGAAACCCATTTTCCCAAAACCATAATACGAGTATTGGGATTACTAAAATACCTAACCTGAACAATGGCTTTTCATCAAGCGTATTAAAAAAATACAGGATACTTTCCATAGCAAACAGTAAAGGGTAAAGATAGCAGATTTATACCTTTACCCCTATGGTGTTGAACCTTTTGCCTGAATCCGGTATTTATTTTTGTTGAGCAATACTATTTTTCAACTCTTTTTTCCGGTTGTGTTCTGCAGGCTCGTAAATAACCCTGATAAATGAGCTTAATCGTTGATTTTCGCGCTTAATGGGAATACCGGCAACTACGCCAACCAATAAATTGTCGGCCAACCCAACCCGCATCTGAGGTCTTAGGGTCATATCATAATCATCATTGAAAAGGGTTGAATTTGTTTCCACTCCAATAAAATTTTTTGTTCCGGGAATCATATAATGAAAGCTGAGATTTGCCTGTCCCCCCATGTGCCAGGCATTTACCGATCTAGTATATTCAAAAACAGGGCCCGTGTACAGCAAGGTATGAAAGTTATTTCCCCAACGCCTTGCTGCAATAAAAAATGGTTCTATTAAGTGTCCGGCAAGCATGTCACTTTTTGAATAATCTCTGAATGCCGGCATCAGAAATTCATGCAGGTATCCAAAAGCCATGGAGGTTTTTGCCTTTTCGTCAACCAAAAAGGTATATTGAGCGGCAAGCTTCAGGCTCCTAAGCCTGCTTCCCGGATTTTTTATTGAATCCCTGCCGTTACCATTACCTGCATAGTAAAATTGGAATGGCAGCTCCACTTCAAGCCCCAATCTGTTTACAGGTGCCCATTCATATTCTATAAGAGCCTGATATGCATCGTAAGTTAAATTATCGGTTAGTCCGGTGCCAAAGTTCCATTCCTTTTCGCCCTTCCTTGCGCCAAGGTCACGTATCAGGTCAATGTAAAGAGGCTCTGCATGCAATAGCTTAGCCGGAGCATTTTTTCTGGTTTCAAAATTTTTGATAAAGGCACTATCAATAACCTTATTAGTTGAATCAGTTTCCTGTGCGGATAGTACATACGTAAACAACATGCAGTTGCATGCAGTTATTATCTTTTTCATTAGTTAACTTTTTTGTTGTGAATTGTCAATAGGATGATTGGCAAGCAAAAAAGTTATGTATTAGGGGGTGGAGTCCACTGTAAGAAATGTCCTTTAGAAAGTTGGTCTGTTTGCCTTAAGGCTTTGTAAGAAACAGAAGGAAGTATCTGTGTAATTGTAAACTCAATTCTATTATTCTCAAGGGCAACTGAATTGGGGTTTATTTTTCCGGTGTCATCATTATCGCCCTCTTGTTCAGGTAATGCTTCTTCTACCTCACAAATTTCTTCGGCTACCCATTCATAAAGTGTATCATAATCATCAAATATTATAGATTGTCCGGTTTTAGAGTTAATCATCGGTTTAAGTGCATAATTCGAATAATCAATCCAACCATTCATAAGCAACACTAATATTAGCCCAAAAACGGTTTTGGCTATTTGTTGTCGCTTTTGATATGATATGAAATTAATCATGGTCTTGCGGGCAAAAATAGTATTACATGCTTAGATAAACCTTACCACAAAAAGTTTCAGGATAAATTTACCATAATTTAAAATATCCTACTATACAGGATAACTTATCCCGTCAAAATCATCTTCAATCTCTGTGATTGTTTTGGGTTTTCTGACTCCGGAACTTAAATCGTTTAAAAGGTTGGCCACAAGTGCGGTCCAGCCGGTTTGATGGCTTGCTCCGAGTCCACGGCCACTATCGCCATTAAAGTATTCGTAAAATAAAACAAGGTGTTCATTTCCCGGGCGGGTATAAAACTCATTGTATTCGGCATGGAGTTTCCGGCCACCTTTTTCATCCGGTAAAAACAAACTTACCACACGTTCAGTTACATGTCTGACGGCTTGTTTTAGGGGCATCTTATTGCCCGAGCCCACAGGGTATTCAAGCACTAATTTGTCGCCATAGAATTCACCGAATTTTTGAAGTGATTTAATGATCAGGTAATTGATAGGGATCCAGACAGGGCCCCGCCAGTTACTGTTTCCGCCAAACATGCTCGATGTGCTGTCGCCGGGATCGTATTGAATGGTATAATCATTCCCTTCAAGGGTAACGGTGTACGGATTGGCTTCATGATATTTTGATAACGCACGAATGCCGCCTTCGCTTAAAAACTCGGCTTCATTCAGCAGCCTTTGCAAGAGGGCTTCAAGCCTGTCTTTCGGTAATAACGAAAGCAGTATCTCATCCGTTTCGGCTTTTTCTTCATTCGGCCAGAATTTACCATTTGCCTTACGGAAGTTTTCAAACCATGTAATGCGCTTAGTAAAATCATCCAGCTTCTCTAGTGCTTTCTTATCAATGATGGAAACGGCAAAAAGGGGGGATAGCCCTACTATCGACTGAATACGCAATTGTATTGGTTCGGCGTTGGGTCTGCACAGCGTATCGTAATAAAACTTATCCTCCTCGTTCCACAAGTGGAGTTCATTTAAGGCTTCTGCAATCAAAACAAAGTGTTCGAAATACCGGGT
>JALOMX010000065.1 GCA_025455245.1 Chitinophagaceae bacterium | reverse complement strand
AGATAAAGATTTTCTCTTTTGCCCAAACAATAAAAATCCCGCCATTTTTCAATGACGGGATTTAAACTTGTAAACCAATAACATTTCAACCTGTCAACCTAAGCCGCAAACTGCTTCCTGATAATGTTAAGCGCAGCACCTTCCTTAAACCACTCGATCTGCTGCTCGTTGTACGTGTGGTTCACGCTAATGGAATCAGATGTCCCATCTGCATGGTTTAACACTAACGTGAGCGGCTTGCCGGGGGCAAACTCAGTTAGTCCGATAATGTCAATGCTGTCGTCTTCCTGAATCTTATCGTAATCGGATTTGTCATTGAAAGTAAGCGCGAGCATACCCTGCTTTTTCAGGTTGGTTTCGTGGATGCGTGCAAAGCTTTTTACCAATACCGCGCGTACTCCAAGGTGCCGGGGCTGCATAGCGGCGTGTTCGCGGCTGCTTCCTTCGCCATAGTTTTCATCGCCAACAACAACGGTGCCAACACCTGCGGCCTTGTAGGCGCGTTGCGTAGCCGGTACAGGGCCATATTCGCCGGTCAGTTGGTTCTTTACGTTATCGGTCTTTTCGTTGAAATAGTTTACTGCCCCGATCAGCAGGTTGTTGCTGATGTTATCGAGGTGGCCGCGGAATTTCAACCACGGACCTGCCATGCTGATGTGGTCGGTGGTACATTTTCCTTTTGCCTTGATGAGCAGTTTCAGGCCTTTCAAGTCGGTGCCTTCCCATGCAGGGAACGGATCGAGCAGTTGCAGGCGGTTGCTTGTGGGGCTAACGGCCACCGTTACACCGCTGCCATCTTCTGCAGGCGCCTGATAACCGGCATCTTCCACGGCAAATCCGCGCACAGGCAGTTCGTCTCCGCTTGGCGGGTCAAGCTTCACCTGCTCACCCTTTTCGTTAGTCAGGGTATCGGTGAGCGGGTTAAAGGTAAGGTCTCCGGCAATGGCCAAAGCAGTTACTAACTCAGGGCTTGCCACAAAGGCAAGCGTATTGGGGTTGCCATCGGCACGCTTGGCAAAGTTGCGGTTGAAGCTGTGAACAATGGTATTGCGCTCCTGCTTTTCGGCGCCCATACGATCCCACATACCAATGCAGGGGCCGCAGGCATTTGCAAACACCTTAGCGCCTATTTCGGCGAAGGTATCCAAGAAACCGTCTCTTTCAATAGTGTATCTAACTTGCTCAGAACCAGGTGTTATGGTGAATTCAGCTTTTGTTTTCAGGCCCTTTTCTGCCACCTGCTTTGCCAGGCTTACCGCGCGGCTGATATCCTCATAGGATGAGTTTGTACAGCTTCCGATCAGACCTACTTCCACTTTGGTAGGCCAGTTGTTGGCGGCAGCAGCCTCCTTCATTTTACTGATAGGTGTGGCAAGATCGGGCGTGAAAGGTCCGTTGAGGTGCGGTTCCAGTTCGCTCAGGTTGATTTCGATCACCTGATCAAAATATTGTTCTGGATTTGCATATACCTCGGGGTCGCCGGTAAGGTGTTCGGCAATGCCATCGGCAAGTGCGGCCACTTCTTCACGGCCGGTAGCTTTCAGGTAGCGGCTCATGCTTTCATCGTATCCGAAAGTTGAAGTGGTAGCGCCAATTTCAGCGCCCATGTTACAGATAGTACCTTTACCTGTACAGCTCATGGCAATGGCGCCTTCGCCAAAATATTCTACTACGGCACCGGTTCCGCCTTTTACGGTTAGGATGCCTGCAACTTTCAGGATTACATCTTTAGGAGCGGTCCAGCCGTTCAGTTTTCCGGTGAGCTTAATTCCAATGAGTTTTGGCATTTTTAATTCCCAGGGAAGCCCTGCCATAACATCGCAGGCATCTGCTCCGCCAACACCTATGGCAATCATACCAAGGCCGCCGGCGTTTACGGTGTGGCTGTCGGTACCAATCATCATGCCACCGGGGAATGCATAGTTTTCAAGCACAACCTGGTGAATGATACCGGCGCCGGGTTTCCAGAAACCAATCCCATATTTGTTGGATACAGAAGCGAGAAAGTCAAATACCTCGCGGCTATCATTTACTGCTTTGTTCAGATCTTCTTTACTGCCGCTTTTAGCTACAATCAGGTGGTCGCAATGCACGGTGCTTGGTACAGCAACTTTTGCACGACCGGCCTGCATGAACTGGAGCAATGCCATTTGAGCGGTTGCATCCTGCATGGCTACACGATCGGGGGCAAAGTCCACATAACTTTTTCCACGTCCATAGGCTTCAGTTGCATCTCCCTGCCACAGGTGGGCATACAATATTTTTTCGGTTAAAGTAAGCGGGCGCCCAACTGCTTTGCGGGCTGCAGCAACACGGCCGGGAAAGCGCTCGTACACTGCTTTAATCATGGAAAGATCGAACATAATGCAGAAAATTATTGGGAAGTGATAAAATCAGGCCGCGAAAGTAAGTCAACAAAAGCAAGGTAAAAAGAGAACTAAGGGCAAATTCAGGGTTAAATTACCTTTTGTGATTGTTTTTTCATTTACCTTATTATTAATTTAAAAAAATATGAACTTTTCTCTGCTAAATTTGTACAACAGAACCAAATTTTACTACTATGCACGAAAAATTCAGGACCTTTATTGAAACGAATGTTTTCGGTGTATGCACTTACCTTGGCGAAAAGTTTAATATCGCAACATCCAAAATCAGGCTATACTTTATTTATTTATCCTTTTTCACTTTTGGCAGCCCCGTAATCATTTATTTTTTCATTGCTTTCTGGATGAATGTGAAGCAATACATCATGTTTGGTAAGCGCAATCCTTTGTGGTATAAGTAGTTTTATTCCACTATCAGATTCCCATTCAATTCCAGTTGTTTTTCATTAGCAATGATCAGCAAGCCACCTTTTTTTATGGTTTGTGCTGCGTCAAGAATACAGGGAGCATCTGCGGCCGGTTTAATTAAAATAATATTCCCTGCGGGAAGTTCTGTCGGAGGCTTCAGGTTATTTTGCCAGTTGGCTTCATTGCTCCAATTGCCTGAACCGGTAAAAACATAGGATTGTACGCTTTGGGAGGTTGAGGGTGCCAATGCAACACCCCTGAAGCCTGTAAAAGTTTCGGCCTGTGCCAAAACATTTACGGTTGTGTTCATCGGTTGATTGTAACCATTCAAATCTATAATTCTAACGAGTTGCCCTCCTCCGGAGGACTGATTGGAAGCACCCTTGGTTGCGTACAAAACAGCCCCACCGGGAATTTCAATTCCTGCAAGGCCGCGGTAAAGGTCCGAACCCCCTCCAACAATATTATTGGGTACCCATTGCCCATCCACCAAAGAAAACTTTCTCAATCCACCAAGGTCATCGGCAAGGTAAAGTACATCGGCACCGGCAATTCCGGCATCAAGGTCAGCAAAGAAAAAGTCGCAACCCGAAACACTGCTTGTAGGAAGACCGGGCATGGGGGTAGCTGTAATACCCGGGGTATCGGGCAGTCCTTCACCTATCTTCATCACCCTCGTGTTTACGGTTCCTGAACCATGACTAATGAATAGCTGTCCTTGCTGAATATTCACGGTCCGCAGGTTTGTAGCCGTGTTGCTGATAAGAATGGTGGATGGACTTCCAACTGTGGCATACCGTACGCCTTGAGTACCTCCTGCGGTCCAGAATTTCGTGCCATCCGAACTTATCACCGCCCTGAAAGCATTGTTGGGGTACAGTGAATCGTAGGCGAGTTTAACACTAAGGTCAGGTATTCCATCCTGGCTAATGCGTGCAATTACCCTTTGAGCATTAGCATTGGATGAAGATGGGCTGCTAACACCGGGTTCAAGGTTGTATCCTCCCAACGTCAATAATGCCCCGTTGGATGAGCGTTTCAAGATCCCTTCGGTTATGGATCGGCCACCGAGTGTTAGTTTATCCTCTCCTGAATATGGAATGGAAATGGTTTGTAATTTTTTTCCGTCAGGGGCGAATTCTTCCAGGAAAACCGGTGATGACGAAGCCGGAAGGGCTGAATCGGGAACACCAACCCTTACGACGACAATACTGCCGGGAGAAAATGGTTGTTGAGCTATGAGAAATAATGGCAATAAAAGAAGCAGCCAGCAAAGCAATTTTTTCATACCTGACACTTTTAAAAGTCAACCAAAACAAGTTTACCAACGGCTTACCACTTGCCGCAGCTCGCAGAGTTGTTCAAGTAAAGGCTCAAGCAAATCCATCCTCAGCATATTGGCGCCATCGCTTTTTGCCACCGAAGGGTTTGGGTGCGTTTCTATAAATAATCCATCAGCGCCTGTTGCTATGGCGGCTTTGGCAATGGTTCCGATCAGTTGAGGATTGCCACCGGTAACACCGCTGGTTTGATTGGGCTGCTGCAGGCTGTGGGTGCAATCCATAATCACCGGGCAGCCTTGTTCCTTCATCCAGGGAATGTTCCTGTAATCTACCACAAGGTCCTGGTAACCGAAGGTGGTTCCACGTTCAGTGAGCATCACTTTATCGTTTCCGGCACGGCGAATTTTTTCAACGGCAAATTTCATGGAGGGCCCACTAAGGAACTGTCCCTTTTTTACATTCACCACTTTGCCGGTATTTGCAGCCGCTTCCAGCAAATCGGTCTGGCGGCACAGGAAGGCGGGAATCTGCAGAATGTCGATGTATTTGGCCGCTTCGGCACATTCGTCGTGGGCATGTACATCACTGGTGGTCGGGAGATTATATTTGTCGCCCACTTTTTTAATCAGAGACAGACCAACATCATCACCCAGCCCGGTAAAACTGGAAGCACTGGTTCGATGGGCCTTACGGTAGCTGGCTTTGAACACATAGGGTATTTCCAGCTTTTTACAGATGCCCCTCACGGTTTCTGCTACTTCCATTACAAGGTCTTCGCTTTCTACCACGCAGGGGCCGGCAATAAGGAAAAAGTTTCCTGGATTGTAAGTTTGGTTCCTAAACAAATCTGATAAAAAAGAAGGCATCATTCGGCAAAAATAAATGCCGAAATGCTAAATCAGCAGATTTGATTTGGTAACTAACTACCAGAATTAATCATAAGTTCTATATAGGAAGTAGTTGGTTTTGGTTAACACCCAGTTAAAGCCGTCTGATTGAAGCGTAATACTTGTAGTTTGATAGACAAGGTTAAAAGAACTTGATATTTTCAATACCCTTTGAAGTATAGGACAGTTGGCGCAGTCAATAAACCTGATTGTGCTGGCAATACCCTCATTTTCGTTTCCTTCCACCCGTTTGTAAGGCAGGTTAGCAGCGCTAAAATTCAAAACCCTGCCCTTGTTGGGTAAAGCCGGTGGAAGTTGAAAATAAACAGTACCTAAAAAATTGTCCGGGACTGATACATGAATATTATAATCATCGTCATTAATGTTATAGGTACCCGCACCGTAAATGGTGCGGATGGGTTCATATACAGCCCCGCCTAATTTTATGGCCCCCTGCACATGCAGTTTTTGTTCAGGGGCGGTCGTTCCAATGCCGAGGTTGCCATTTGGCAGTAGTGAAACCTGTGCCCATTGGCTGTTGGTATAAAAGTGCAATGGGTGGTTGGTGCTTGTGCCAAAATATCCGCCGACACTGTTGATAGTCCGGTTGGCGCCGCCGAGAAAATGCACCATGCCTACAATGCCGTCACCGGTTGAAATGGCACGGCTTTCCGGGCTTACGGCAATTTCAAGTTTGGCATAACCGGGTATATAGTTGGTGCCAATACCTACCGAACCCCCAAGCGGATTTATGGCAAGAGGCCGGGCGAAATCCGATTTCGAAGGATCATCAATATCCCTGACAAATGACTGTATCTGATTGCCGTTGATGGCCAATACATTTTGCTGAATACCTGCAGGGTAATTATCGGTATTCGGGCTTGCTACCTGCAACCCGGGAGTATTCAGGTAATTACTGCCCTGTATGGTTTCAAGGGCAAAATTTGCATTATTTCCTGCAAAATAGCCGTTACCATTAACGGTCAGTTTAAAGGCCGGTTGTTGAGTGCCAATACCTACATTTCCGGTATGTGTGGTGAAAACACGGTTGTCGGTAATGACCCAGGGTCCGGGTGCACTATTGCTTCTTACCACCCAGCGTTGTGCGCTACCATCGTAAATAAAGCTGATAGTTGCCTTATCGGGTACGGCAATATTATAACCGGTACCTGTTTGTATTCTTTCCGAAGGTTCTGCATCGGTGCTCTCATGAATAATGGTCATGGTGTGGCCGCTACGGTTGTAAAAGCTAAGTAATTTACCATCGGGTGAATAGCTGATACCGGCAATGTTGAAGGCCGCTGTAGGGCCGCTGATGCGAAAGTTTGAATAAGGATTAATTTCAACATTAACCGCTACCGTGGTTCCATCTTCAAGAGTAATATCTGCACTGCGCAATACAACATCCCCGTTTATATCAAGCAAGCCCTCGGCTATTGTGTGGCCTATACCTATATTTTGACCCGCCGCAGATTTTGCCAGCAGCAATATTGCGGAAAGCAATAAGGGAAATATTACGATTTTCTTCATAAAATGGTTTTTGGTTGATTAAACCACCTAAAGGAAGAAAAAAGTTTAAAGGTATAATTCTGAGATTGAGCAGGTGGTAAACGGTTTTTAGCAAGTGTTTACCAATGTTTAATCATTTGCAGAAAATCATCCTTTTTTCTGCGCGAAATATCCACAAGGGAACCGTCTGCCATTTCAATACTGCCGCCATCACTTTTCAGGTATTTTTTTACAAATTTCAGATTGATGATGGTAGAGTGGTGAACCCTGAAAAACTGCTTTTGAGGCAAAAGTTCTTCAAATTCCTTAAGGGTTTTACTCGCCAGCATTTTTGATCCGTTGGCGAAATAGAGAAATGTATAATTGCTGTTGGCTTCCAATCTTATAATTTCATCGAATTCGAAAAAGTGCAGGGCCTCCTGTGTGTGAACGGCAATTTTCTTTGGCAATCCGGGTCCTCCTTTCAGGTGTTCGAGCAACAGTTTAAGTTGCCCGGTTTCATCGGTAGTCTGCCTGCTATGCTTTTCCTCCCACTTTACCTTCAACCTGTCAATTGACGACTTAAGCTCCTGGATATCAATGGGTTTCAACAGGTAATCGAAAGCGCTGTATTTAAAGGCCCGGATGGCATATTCGTTGTAAGCAGTGGTAAAAATGATTGCTCCTTCAAAATCATTGAGTTGTTCAAGCATTTGCAACCCGTTCATTTTGGGCATTTCAATATCCAGGAAAATAAGGTCGGGCCTATGCTGACCGATCGCAGCAATTCCTTCTTCGCCATTCTGCGCTTCGCCGGTTACTTCAATTTCGGGGCAATAATCCGAAAGTTTCTGTGCAAGCGATTTGCGGCTTTTCGATTCGTCGTCAATGATCAGCGCTTTTATCTTCATTTTCTTTCATTTTAAGGGAAGCAATACATTCACCTCAGTTCCTTCAGGTTCACCTTCTTCATTTATCAGGTCGGCAATGGTTACGCTTCCGCGGTTGTTCTGATTAAAATGTTCGATCCTTTCGCGGGTTATGTCAAGTCCAACACTCGTATGCTGCGTTTTTTGAATGTTCCTGGCATATTCTCTGCCTACACCATTATCGGTAATCTGGTAACACAGCACCTCGCCATTCAGTCTGACTTTTACTTTGAGTTCTCCTTTTTTGCCTGAAAGATGCCTTAACCCATGCAGAATGGCGTTTTCAACATATGGCTGAATTACAAGTGACGGTACCCGGATATCCGCAGCGGCCACTTCATCGGGCAGGTCAATTTGCCACGAAAAGGTTTCATCCATCCGCATACATTCAAGTTCAATATACAACCGCAGGGTTTCTATATCGCTGGTAAGTGAAACTGTGGTATTCCGGCTGCCCTCCAGCACATTGCGCAGCAGTTTGGCAAATTTGTTGAGGTAGGTGGTGGCATTGTATTTGTCGCCCTCCTGTACCATGGCATCAATACAATTAATGGAGTTGAAAATAAAATGAGGGTTCATTTGTGCCTGCAATGCAGCCATTTCGGTTTCGGCCATTTTTTGCTGCAAGGCCGCTTTTTCACGGATGGCAGTTATTCTTCGCTGTGTAAAAAAATACACGAGTATCCCTGTTATCAGCAGTGCAGCACCAAGGAACACGGTGGTTTGCCAGAACGGCTTCCCGATTGTCCAGGAAAGTTTTTGCCATTGGGCAGGGTTGTTTTCCTGCTTTTCCCTGATGGTTATGGTATAGGACCCCGGACTAAGCCGGGAAAAGGAAATGATATTGCGTTCACGGAGACTTTGCCATTCAGGGTCTTTTTCAAAACGGTATTCAAAAGCAGGCTGATTGCCGGGATAAAGTTCAATATAACTGAAGGAAATCTGAATGTCGCTTTTGCCCGGGGGCAGGTAAATTGCATTGCCAAAAGGGAAGGGCTTTCCCATTACCTCAACCTTATTGATCAATAATTTTCCGGATGGCCGATAAGGCTGCAGGAGGTTTCCGTTAAACCGGAATAAACCCTCAGCAGAGGCAACATATACCATGCCATCGCTGCCACAGGCAATTTCCTGCATCTTTACAAGGCCCGGATGCCGGTAATTGGCCACTGAAAAATCGCTCCCCATTATTTTCGAAATTCCTTCATTAGAGTAGGTCCAGAAATTGCCCTCAGCATCTGTATCAATGCTGGATACATTGTTGGACAACAGCCC
>JALOMX010000371.1 GCA_025455245.1 Chitinophagaceae bacterium | reverse complement strand
GAATCTTTTCCGGCGCCAAAAGCAGAAAAAGGTACAATAGCAAGCCCTGCAGCTTCCAGCAGGTATTGAGTCACATCTTCCTGCTTAGTCAATATGGTGCCGTTAGGTTTGCTTTTGCCAGCAAGATCGAATTGAATAGTGAGGTAAATAGCTGCCTGCGGTGCCACGGCGTCAACCCTGTGTCCGTTGGCCTTTAATTTCATCAGGCCATCATAAAGGGCATTGAGTCTGAATTCAATTTTTTGTTTGAACTCAAAAAGGTAATCATCAATTTCACTATGGTTTAATAAAAACTTTGCAGTTGCTTTTTGCTCAGGCATGGGCGCCCATGCACCTACATGACTTAGGATGGCCCGCAGTTTGGCGATGAGGCTTTCGGGGCCCATACTCCACCCTACCCTTACACCGGTCGCAGCAAAGGCTTTGCTGATTCCATCTACAAATACGGTAAACGGACGCACTTCCGGAACAAGGCTTACAGGGTTGTAATGCTTTGTTTCGCCATAGCATAAAGTCCAGTACATCTGATCAAACAAAATATAAAGTTTCTTTTCGCCGTCGGAACGCGAAGCATTTTCCTCCAATACCAGCCTGCAAATTTTTTCCAGTTCTTCTTTGGGCAAGGTAGTACCTGTTGGGTTTTGGGGTGTGCAAAGACATAATAAGGCTGCCCCTTTAAGGTGTGGTGCAATTTGCGCGGATGTTGGCATAAAGGCATTTTCAAGGGTCGCTTCCACCACTACATGTTCTGCTTTGGTGAAATGGGCATAATGGTTATTATTCCAGCTTGGTGTTGCATAGATTACCTTATCACCCGGATTTACCAGCGCCCGGAAGATCGCATAAATCAAAGGCCTTCCTCCTGAAGCAATCTGAATTTCATTGGTTCCGTATTCAAGTCCCTCATAATGCTTTAAAAATGCACTTACCGATTGTCTCAGGTCAAGCTCGCCATCGGCCAATGGATAGCTTGTTAAATGTTGCTTATATGCTGAAATAATCTCGTCTTCAAGTGCCTTTGGTATGGGAAAAACGGATGGGTCAAAATCACCTATCGTAAAATTGTAAATGGTTTCACCGGCCGCTTTCCGGTTTCTGATCATATTTCCCAACTTCACAATTTCGCTCCCAATCAGCGTTTCAGATAATTCGGAGTATAAAGGAATGCTACTCATTTGCAAAAATTTGAGCGGCAAAGGTAACGTATTGGAGGACTGACTATGGCTATTTTGTGTAATGATTGATGATCTGAAGGCATTTGGGTATGTAACCGCCTCCAAACAATACAGCATGTACCAACAACGGGTATAGTTGAAAAATGGGGACCCTTTTTTCCCAGCCGGGCTGAAGGGGATTGTGGTAATGATAGCTATCATACAAATCATTATCAAATCCACCAAACAACCTGGTCATAGCGATATCTGCTTCACGATGACCGAAATATGGTGCGGGATCAATCAAAACCGGTTGCCCGCGCTCGTTAATCAGGTAGTTTCCTGCCCATAAATCTCCATGGAGCAGTGCGGGCTTTTCATCGGGAATCAGGTCATTCAACTTGCAACAAAATTTCTCAAACATTTGAAATTCGCCCGGATGGTAAATTGAATTATCCAATAATTTTTTTGCAAGGGGAAGTATCCGATGATGGGTATAAAATGCCACAAAGCTGTTTGTATCGGTATTGAACTGTCGCAAAGTGCCTATATAATTATCAAAATGTAGTCCGAATGAGGAACGGGAATTGCCATGAAGTTGTGCAAGCTGCCCGCCAAACGTTTCCCAAAATCCGGGTTGCGGCCGGCCGGTTGAAATCCATTCAAGCATCAGGTATTGAAATCCGGATACAACGCCCGATGAAATAGCCTCCGGTACAATGATGGTTTTTGATTCCTTCAATAATTGGAGACCTTCCGCTTCATCCATCAGCATGCCGGGAAATCGGGCGGCATCATTCAACTTGATAAAAAATGGGCCTTCTTTCGTTTCAATTTTGAATGACCGGTTTATATCGCCACCATGCACCCCTTCACAGGAAATGAAATGAAAATGAAGTGCTGTGCAAATGGATTTCAGTATTTCCTTCATACTTCTTTTTACTGCAAATACTTTTCTGGTAGTTTAAACCCGCTGTCTTCACCACACCAGAATATTTGCAGAATGTAGTATCTGTTCTTGTCCTTCAACAATTGTATACTGTTGATACCCCGGTTTATGACAGGCCCGTCTTTTGTTTGCCGGGTTGCATAAGTGGTAAATGCATGTGCAATGGTTCCGTACTCTTCCGTTTTGCGGCTTAGCTCCCATTCATAAAAGCCTGCCGTCCTCGAAGAAAACCTTGTGATGTATTCTTCAGGCGTCATTACCCTGTAGGTATAGTTGCTATCTGCCGCTTTATATGTGGGTACAAGTCGCGCATCTTTTGCAAAAAGGTAACGAAACCTGTCCCAATTCCGTGGCTCATCGCCTTCGCCTGAAATGACTTTGTACAACGCTTTAATAATATTATCGATTGATTGTACATCCTTAGAAAAATCCTGTGCAAAGCCCTGAATGGCAGAGAAGGAAAAAATCAACAGTGCAAAAAATTTATTCATAAAGTTCATTTTGGTAAAAGTAAGGTCGGGGGACGTAAAGTGCTGTATTAAATCATGTTGAAAAAACATCCGGCAATGAACGGGGGGCATTTTTTCCCATTAAGGCACTATGGTTCAAAAAGTTTTTTGTTTTGCAGCATGACTTTATGGTTATATTTTTTTGCCACAAAAGACACTAAGGCACTAAGATGGACAAGGTTTTTTGTTCTGCTAAAACCTTCATGTTT
>JALOMX010000064.1 GCA_025455245.1 Chitinophagaceae bacterium | reverse complement strand
CCATGCCATTTCTACAATGCGGTCGATGTCTTGTTGCGTAAGCATTCTTTATTTATTGTTTTGTGTTTATTATTTGGTTTAAGGGGTTCAGAATAGTTTAATATAGTTTAGAATAGTTTGGTATTGTTTGGATGATGGCCTTCACTTAAATCCTTTTGGACTTCCGGGCTTTCTGTCTTCGGCTCGTTCTGTTTTCCATACTGTATTTACAAATACGTAACTCTTATTTCATATTTCCCATTTCCTACTTCAACTCATATTCTGATAATTCCCTTTTCTGCCAAAACCCCCGTCGTCAAGGCATTTCCTTCGTTCATATTCTTATAGCTGACCACATCGCACAGATACATACGGTGATCGCCGCCTTCCATTTCATTCGCCACTTTAAGCAGCATAACGGCAAGGGCTTGCTGCAACACAGGATAACCTTCCCACTCATTCAGTAATTTTCTTTTTTCTAACCGGGATATCTTGTCAATTTTTTTACCGCTTTGTTTTCCCAACAGATTTACCAGTGCGTATTGATTTTCGTCCAAAAGTTGCAAAACAAATTCCTGATCCTTTTCCACATTCTCCAGCGTTTGTGTGCCATGATAAATAGCTACCATCATACGCTTGGGTTGCATGCTCACCGCGCTTACATAGGTGCATATATGCATGTTGGGCTTATTCCCCTTGCTGCTTACGCTATATACCGGAAGGTTTACGCGGTTCCATGGTTTTTTTCTTATCATACAGTTGAAATTCCAATTTTCAAATTCCAAATTCCAATGCGCTCAAACATAATCGTCATAAATAAATGAGTTTCCAAAAAGTATTTCCCCAACCTGCCGTAAGGCAAGCTTTTGAATTTGGAATTTCCCTATTTGGGATTTTTATTCCAAGCATCAAGTTTTTCCAAATAGCTATCGGCATTTTTCAGATGTAACATTCTTTTCTCCTCACCCATTTTATCAAACGTCTTCACCAGCATACCCAACCTCGGGTTCTGCAAAAAGAAATCCCTGTGTACATGCATAAACCTCCAGAATAATCCATCCCATACCTGCTGCCAATCACCTTTGGGCCAATCGCCCATTTTCATCAGGTAATTACTTCCGCTGATATATGGTTTGGTTGTCATAAGGCCGCCATCGGCAAACTGCGTCATGCCATATACGTTGGGTACCATTACCCAATCGTAAGCGTCAATATACATTTCCATAAACCACCGGTACACTTCATCCGGATCAAACTCGCAAAGCAGGAAGAAATTACCCAATACCATCAGTCTTTCAATGTGGTGGTTATACCCGGTTTGTAAAACTTTTTTGATAACTACATCTACCGGTACAATTCCTGTTTCCCCTTTCCAGAATGGCAGGGGTATTTTCCGGGAAAAACCCCAAAAGTTCTTTGTTCGCTGGACCCGGCCTTCTTTTTCATAAACCATTCGGATAAACTCACGCCATCCTACGATTTGACGGATAAAACCCTCCAGCGAATTCAGGGGAATTTCTTTTTCTGATGCTTTTTGCAGAGCGGCTTCAATAATTTCAGCGGGAAGCAGTAACCCAATATTAAGCATAGGAGTTAGTACCGAATGATAGAGGAAATGCTCTTTGGCAACCATGGCATCTTCATAGATACCAAACTTTTCAAATCTTTCTTCAAGGAACGTATCCAGCCATTTTAATGCTTCTTTTCGCGTGTACGGATAAATTACATTTGAGGTATCGCCATAGTTGTTCGGAAAGAATCTGTCAACATATAAGGAGGCTTCGCTCAAATATTCGCTTCTTTTACCTGTTGGCAGTCTGGGAATGGTTTCATTTTCCGGAAAACGTTCGCGGTTTTCTGCATCAAATGTCCATTTTCCCCCGAGTGGTTTTCCATCATGCCCGAGCAGGAGGTTTCCGGCCTTCCGCTGAGCAATGTAAAAATCGGTTTGATGGTAATGTTTTTTGCCCTGAAAAAAAGTTCCTATGGCTTCTTTGCTGTTCAGAAAATCAGGGTTGTTGTAAATGCTAAGTTTTAGGTTGTTTTTTTCGCAAGCCTTTACAATCCTTCTGTACAGCCAGTCATCAGCCGGATCAATTATATGGATGTGCGAAAAGCCCTCGTCAGCAGCGCGATCAAGCCATTTTCTGATGTCATGCAAAGCGTTCCCTGCAGCTTCCACATAATGAATGGTTAACCCTTGTTTCATTTTGTCGGAAGCCCAGGCTTTCATGCTCGCACGATGAAGTACCAGTTTTTTTTTGTGAAACTTATATTGGGAGAAAAAAAGAAATTCTTCAAACAAATAAATGGGTAAGGATTTTTGGAAAACCTCATGGGTTTCGAATAGCTGATGCGGGAACACCAAAACTACTCCGGAAGTGCTTTCAGAACCTTGTGTATATGACATAAGTAATCAGGCCTTAGAACAATAATCAGGCTTCAATGTTTTTATGGCACAACAAAAAAATTATGGAATCAGTAAAAGGAAAGAATATATTGGTTACCGGTGCAACCGGGGGTATTGGAATGCAGGCTGCTAAAATGCTTTCGGGAAGTGGTGTAGTTGTTTTTTTAAGCGGAAGGAATAAAGCCAGATTACTCGATGTGGCTGCTTCTTTGAGTATTCCTGAACAAAGGGTATTCGCAGTTGAAATTGGTAATGAGGCCGAGGTACAGTCTATGGCACAATCCATTCATCAACAGGTTCCTGCAATTGATATTTTGGTAAATGCAGCCGGAATCGGGATTATAAAGCCAATGGATTCACTAACCCTTGATGAATTCAACAAAACTTTACAAAGCAATTTAATTGGACCTTTCAATTTATTAAAAGCCTTTTTGCCTGCCATGAAAGAGCAAAAAAAAGGTTTGATCATCAATATACCGGGGGTTTTGGGAAAGGTTCCCATGGCGGGCGCAGCAGCTTACAGCGCCAGTAAATATGGACTTGTAGGAATGATGCAAAGTGTACGGGAAGAACTTAAAAGGACAGAAATCAGGATTACCAATTTGTTTTTAGGCGGAGTTGATTCCCCATTCTGGGATACGATTGATTTACGTGTACAGCGTGACAAAATGATCGTTGCCGAAGAAGCTGCAAAAGCCATCTGGTTTTTGTGTCAGCAGCCGCGTAGCGGGGTAGTGAGCGAGATGGTATTGCAGCCATTTAATCATCAGGCGATATAGGGTGCCCATCTATTCGCCTACCGGCATTTCAAAATGTTGAACCGTTAACCGGGCAGATTTTTTCGGTGAAAAATGTCCTTTCAGGGGATTTTAGCGTACCCGCCGGATCCAGATTTCCCTGTCTTCGGGGTCTTTTCCATTGTCAAAAAACTTCACCAGTATTACGCCTGCAACAAAGCCGCCAATGTGTGCTGCATAGGCTACGCCGTCGCCTTCGCTGCCGAGGGCTCCAAGCCCGTTAATAAACTGAAATACGATCCACATTCCGAGGGCAAACAGCGCAGAAACCTGAAAGGGCCAGATACCAATCAAAACGGTAATCCTGCGATGAGGCAGCAGGATGATATTTCCACCCAACACACCTGAAATGGCACCAGAGGCGCCAATCATGGGAATAAGTTCAGAGCCGGGAATCAGGAAAATGGAAAACACATGTGACAATGCTGCCAGCACACCTGTAATAAGATAAAAGGCAAGATACCTGCCATGCCCCATCCGGTTCTCGAGATTGTCGCCAAATATCCACAGGTACAGCATGTTGCCTATCAGGTGGCCTATGCCCCCGTGCATAAACATGCTGGTAAAAAGTGTCAGGTAAACAGGAATGGGCGTTACCTGTAAACCGGGAATTTCAAACGTGGTGTTGGTGTATTCGTCCACAAACCTTTGCGCCTCGGTAACAATGTCTGTGCCGGTGAGGATTTCGGCCGGAACGGATGCAAAAGCATAAGTGAATGCCAGGTTTGAACCGGCTCCCTGCAGCACAAAGAACACCAATAAATTCAGCAGGATCAGCATGTAATTTACATAGGGCTTAATCCGGCGATCCGAATTGTCATCTCCGATTGGCGTGAACATTTTATAAAGCTTTGATGTAGAATACCCGTTTTATGATTTGTACAATGTTATATGTTTTTTATCATATGCCAATTCTTTCTGATTCCTTACTTTGCAGCAAAACTTTCTTGCTATGCCTACCATTGAAAAAAAGGTAATATCCTTTGAAAATACTGAAAACGCATTCAAATACAAGTCGGATAAAGATCTTAAACAAGCCAATTTCTTATTCAGCAGTATGGGGTTTCAGTGGCTTGTGAAGTTGGGTACAAGGCTGACTCCATGGGCAATAAAAAGTGGGTTGCCCATAAAAGGGGTTATCCGCAATACCATTTTCAAGCAGTTTGTAGGAGGGGAGACCCTTGAAGAAACCAAGCCTGTGGTAGATATGCTTGGGCGCTATAATGTAAAAGTGATTCTGGATTACGGGGTAGAAGGAGGAGATGAAGGAGATGAAGAGTTTGACCATGCCATGGAGGAGTTTAAGAAAGTGGTTGATTACGCGGGGTCGCAAACGAATATACCGGTTATGAGCATCAAGCTGACCGGTATGGCACGTTTTGGTCTTTTGGAAAAACTGGATGACCTTATGCATCAAACCACCAATACCCTGATGAAACGGTATGAGTGGGCGTTGTCAAAATTAAGTGAAGCAGAAAGGGCTGAATGGCAAAGGGTCCACGATCGTCTTGATGTAATTTGTAAAGAAGGGTTGCTTACCGGTATTGGCGTTTCCATTGATGCGGAAGAAACCTGGATTCAGGATCCTGTTGATGCGCTTACCATTCTTATGATGAATAAGTATAACCATGAAAAAGTAGCTGTATACAACACGGTCCAATTATACCGCCACGACCGGCTTGCTTTTTTAAGGGCCATGCTTGAAGCCGCAAAAGAGCGAGGTTTTGTATTGGGTGTAAAACTGGTAAGGGGTGCTTATATGGAACGCGAACGCAGAAGGGCTGAAGCCAATGGTTATCCTTCTCCTATTCAGAAAGACAAAGCATCTACCGATGCCGATTTTAATGAAGCAGTTCAGCTTTGTATTGACCATCTCGATCAGGTGTCGGTCATTGTTGCAAGCCATAACGAGTACAGCAACAAACTGGCAGCCGACCTGCTCATGAAAAAGGGATTGCCGCTCGATCATCCCCATGTACATTTCAGCCAGTTGTTTGGTATGAGTGATAATATTACCTTTAACCTTGCAGCAGCAGGTTGTAATGTAAGTAAATACTTACCTTTCGGTCCCATAGAGGATGTAATACCTTACCTCATGCGCCGTGCTCAGGAAAACAGCAGCGTAGGAGGACAAACAGGCCGCGAGTTGCTGCTCATCAGAAAAGAATTGAAAAGGAGGGGATTATAATTTATATGATTGTCGAAGGCAGGAGAATACCATCGTCAGGCCATTACTGTTGGCTTATGTTTTTTCTCCTGCAGTTGTCCCCATTTTTCCCTTTTTCGCAAATGGCCGATAGTGTAAAGCCTGTAACAAAGAGTGTTGTTACAGGCTTTTCTGTTGGAATGCATTATGGAAGCATTTTTGCACACAGTGAAGAAGTACAAAATACTGCCGGCGCCAATCCCTTTGGAGTTGAACTTGCCTATACCTGGCAGCGACGGGATAAAGGTGTGGTAGATTTATGCAATTGTTATCCAAGACAGGGTATTGTTGCCTCTTATTTTAATTTCGATAATGAAATATTGGGGCAGGGTGTAATGGCAGGCTGGATGCTTGAACCAACGTACAGGCTTGGTAAAAAACTCCAATTGGGCATAAGGGGTGTGGCCGGGCTCGCATGGATGAGCAATCCTTTTGATTCGGTTTCAAACCCCGGCAATCAAAGTTACAGTACTGCAATCAGTGCATGGCTTGTGGTGGGTGCATCCCTGTCATACCCTATCAGCGAAAAATGGAGGGTTCAGTTGGGTGGTAACTTTGAACACACAAGTAATGGCGGCATGCGTCAACCCAACAAAGGCGTTAATTATCCGACGGCAAGTATTCATTTGCAATACACTCCCAATCCGTTGCCCTATTACAAAGGTTCAAGAAACAACGATAAGTTCTGGAAGGGAAATTCCTGGAGAAAAGACCTTGGCTTTTTCGGAACAGGCAAGCGGTCGGTAAACGAAGCAGGGATCGGAACCCGTCAGCCAATAATCGGTCTGGTTGCTTTAGGCAGTAAACAGGTTGGAAGGATCAATGCACTTACCGCCGGCATTGAAGCTTATTATGACGGCTATAATGCAAATCTTATGAAAACCGACAGTATTGAAAGTACAAGTGCTTTGCGGGTTGGAATGATGGGCGGTCATGAATTCCTGTTGGGTAAATTCATATTCAGTCAGCAGCTTGGGATTTATTTGTATAAGCCTGCACCTTACGACAAATCCTGGTTTCATCGTTGGGGTTTATTGTATGGTATCAACAAAAACATGTGGGCAGGCATAAACCTAAAGGCACATTTGCAGGTTGCAGATTTTATCGACCTGCGTTTGATATATAGTTGGCATTGACGTAACCTTGCCGGGATCAGGTCATTTTGGTAAGCAAGGCAATTCCCACACAGGCAACCATGGTTAAGATGGCAATTACCCAACCTTGTTTTCTTTCCCACCAATCCTGTCTTTTCCTTTTTGAAAACCATTCATTTACCTCATTGAGTAATTGGGGTTGTTTTCTGCATATCAGATTCATTGGCTTACGTAGTAAATGGATATGCGTATAAGCAAGGGGTTCCATGCAATACATAAGCTGATGGATGATCCTTTGGTTTATATGTGGTTCATGGTATTCATTCAATGCGTCAAGGGTTTCATCGTTGCATAACTGCAGTAATTGTTTTTGCAATCCATAATGGTCCATGCGAAAATGATCCATGTTTTTTACCGAATTTGCCATCGATCTGAATCTGAGTTCAATATATTCAGGTGTAAGCGGAAAGGTTTCTTCAAAAGATATACCCCTGCTTTTTAATAGCCATCTGTCCTGCAGGTATTTCGTTTTTTTTACCGGATCTATTAATACCTGATAAGCTTCCTGAATTTCGCGGTACCATGCATCCTCCTGGCTTTTACCTGAATTTTTATCGGGGTGATACCTGATGGCAAGTTTGCGAAAATTGCTTTTTACTTCAGCATCCCCGGCGCCCGGACTTAGTCCCAATATCTTATAATAGTCTTTTACCGGCATAATCCGCTGCAAAGATGTTGCAATTAAACATACATGATTTGTCAAAAGTTTTCATTCTATTTGTCGTCTTGTTACAAGTTTTTATTTTTTTACCATAAACAACTGCTATGCGAAAAGTATTTCTCGGGTTTGGGCTCATTATGGTCTGCCTGTCGCCCGCATTTTCAGGCAACGGAGACAAAGACAAAAAGGTCGAAAACTCAGTGTCGGCCGAAACCATTCAAAAGATACGGAAAGAGGGCCTGGAAAACTCGAAGGTGATGGAATACGCCTTCTACCTCACGGATGTTAGCGGGCCAAGGGTAACAGCAAGTCCGGGTTATATGCGTGCTGCCACATGGGCCAAATCAACCCTTGACGGGCTTGGTTTGAAAAATGTAAAAGTGGAACCCTGGGGCGATTTCGGAAAAGGCTGGGAAATGAAGAAGTGCTATGTGGCTATGACAGCGCCTTACTATACGCCCATTATTGCCATGCCCAAAGTGTGGACACAGAGCACGCCTGCCAATCTGAAAGAAAAAGTAATCCTGGTAAAGGCCAAGGACAGCACAACGTTTGTAGAGCAATACAAAGGCAAACTGAAGGGGAAAATTGTTATGGTTGAAATGCTTGATACCCTTCGCCCTTCATTTGAGGCGGATGGTGAGCGTTATGATGACAGTGTATTAAACAAAATGGCCAATGCTCAGCCGGTTGTTCGTGATAATCCCGATTTCAGGATGGGTAATGATATGGCCCGTCGTTTTCAGCGCATGAACCTGCTACGCCGGGTAAATGATCTGATCAATCAGGAAGAACCTGCACTTGTGCTGAGCATGAATGCCCGCGGAAATGATGGTACCATTTTTGTGCAGGGCGGTGGCCAATATCAGCCCGGCACGCCCGATGCACCCGCAAGTGTGGTTATCAGCAGCGATGAATACCTGCGCATGCAGCGCCTTATAAATGCAGGCATAGATGTAACGCTGGAAGCCGATGTGCAGACCAGGACTTATACCGATGATATGAAGGGGTATAATGTTTTGGCCGAAATACCCGGAACAGATCCAAAACTGAAAGATGAAATAGTAATGCTTGGTGCGCACCTTGATAGCTGGCAGGGAAGTACCGGCGCTACTGATAATGCTGCAGGAAGCGCTGTTATGCTCGAGGCTGTTCGTATACTAAAGGCGGCCGGATTGCAGCCAAGGCGTACCATCCGCATTGCCCTTTGGGGTGGTGAAGAACAGGGCCTTCATGGAAGCCGAAATTGGGTAAAAGCCAATATTGCAGATCCGGCCGATATGGTTTTAAAACCATTGCATGAAAAGATCTCAGGATATTTCAACCTTGATAACGGTACAGGACGGATCAGGGGAGTTTATTGTCAGGGCAATAAAGAGGTGATGCCCATTTTCAGTCAGTGGTTAGAACCTTTCCATGACCTTGATGCAAAAACAGTAACCATCAACAACACCGG
>JALOMX010000063.1 GCA_025455245.1 Chitinophagaceae bacterium | reverse complement strand
CTGCTGAGAGTAAAAAATATTTTTGATAGTCTGTTGGCTCTTTAAAATTTATGTCTATCTCTTTGACGGGTGCATATTCTTTTATCAGGTTTTCCGGTGGACTACCAATTGAGATCATGATGTCTTTTTGGGGATTAATACCGTTAATTAATTCCGAAAGCCTGAATACGCCTGTATCATATGCAACCATTTGTATGGCAACCTGTTTGGTATTGTTTTGTTGATTGGCGGAAATCTGTAATATTTCCAGTACCTCAAACATTCCGGAAGGACTTTCTTTTGCTGTTACATTTTCATTTGCATCGAATGTCAATTCAATGTAAAATGGTTCGGCAAGTTCTTTTATGATATTCTGCTGTGCATCAGCTAAAAAACTGATTGATAAGAGCCATATGAATATGAATGATTTCCTCAATGGTGTGCTCGTTTTTGAAAGAACTTTTGCAATAGTGCTGCTTCATCATCCGGTGTGCTGCAAAGTAAAAAGTCCCAACCGCCCCTTTTCAAAAAGTTTTGCAGGTGCACCCGTTTTCTTTGTTGAAATTCCTTCCATTGATTTCTGCCCGCTTCATGACAACTGTCAATCCATGCAATTTCTCCGGTTTCGGAATGTTCAATCGGGATGAGTCCTGCTTTGGGTAGTGCATCTTCCTTAGGGTCGTGCAATTGAATTGCAATTGAATCATGCCGGTGACCAATTGCCTTAACTATTGAATGATTGTCGAGGTCATTCATATCGCCAATCAGGAAAAGGATCGTTTTTGCCCTTGTTGTTTTCTGAAAAAAATCAAGAGCGGCCTTCGTATCTGTTCCTGCCGATTTTGGCTCAAATCCAATCATTGAACGTAACATGAACAGCAGGTGTTGTCTTCCTTTTAAAGGCGGAATATATTTTTCAACTTTATCGGTAAAAAAGATGGCGCCGATCTTATCGCCATTGCTAAGGGCTGAAAAGCCAAGTATAGCGGCAATATCGATCATCATTTCCCGTTTTGTACGGTTTACACTTCCAAGGTTTACACTTTCACTGTAGTCAACTATCAACATCACCGTCCGTTCTCTTTCTTCCTCAAAAACTTTACTGAACGGATGACCAAACCGTGCACTTACGTTCCAGTCAATGAATCGGATATCATCGCCGGGATAGTAGTCCCTTACTTCTTTAAACAGCATTCCCTTGCCCCTGAAGGCAGAATGGTATTCACCGCTGAAATAGTTGGTAGAAAGCTTTCTCGAACGGATTTCGAGCTTTCTTACCTTTTTTATGATTTCACTTATTTCCAAAACAAAACGAATGCTTAATCCTACAAAATTAAGCATTCGTTGTATTTGGACGGGAAGTGCTTTACGCTCTATTCAATATTACCTGTATTGTCATCAGGAATACGGTCAATAAGTATGTTATAGGGGTCAACTCCTGCAGTTAGCGGCTTACCCTTAACCCTGATGGTAAGGGTATGTTCCCCATTTGTTAGCTTGTGTTTGCGCAGATACAGAGGGTTAGTCTGTCGGCGACCCTCTTTGTTTGTGGTTTCAGCGCCAAATACACCAATATTTACATAATCGTTCATTTTCACCGGCGACTCTTTCCCTGTACTGTCTGCATAGAATTTGTTGACAGAAACCTTTAGGGTCACATCATACATTCCATTTCCGGCATCTTTCATTGTCGCTTTTACAAACTTGTTTTCATACAAGGTAATCTTAAGCCATGTATCTTCCAGGAAATATCTTGCAGAGTCAGGAGTGTATTTTTCAATGAAACGATACAGGTCGTTGCTGCCGGCATAAGGTGGTTCTGCCTTCAGGGCGAAACTGTCCCGGAATTCTCGTAAGGCGCCATTTACATTGGCATCGCCAATCAGGTCGCGAAGGCCATAAAAAACCATACTTCCCTTTTGATACCATTGGTAGGCCCTGTTGCAATTGATGAATACATTTTCTTTTTTGGACTCATTTGCCCTGCCTTGAAGGTAGCGGTCAAGTTCGTCTTTTAAAAAGCGTTTCATATTATCCTTCCCATATTTTCTTTCGGTAAGAAGCAGGGCGGTGTATTCAGCAAGGGCTTCACTGATCAGGTTGCTGCCCCTTGTATAGTTGGGTACTACCTGATGCCCCCACCATTGGTGCGCCAATTCGTGGGCCGTTACAAAATATACATAATCAAAACTGTTGGGGTCGCTGAAATCGGCAACCCATCCAAAGCTTTCGCTGTATGGTACGGTATTGGGAAAGCTTTGTGCAAAACTCGCATACCTTGGAAATTCAAGTAACCGCATCTGACGGAACTGAAAATCACCATAGGTTTTGCTGAAGTAATCAATGCCATCCCTGTATGCAGCCATAAACCTGTCGAGGTTTCGGGTATGTGGTTTGTGGTGAAATATCTCAAGGTTAACAGGACGGCCATCGGGCATATATGCAGTATCCCGCATGATCTCATAACGCGCGCTGACTATGGTGAAGAAAAGATCGATAGGTGTATCCTGCCTGTAATGAAAGTATTTACGTCCATCTTTTTCCCATGTTTTCAGCAGATATCCGGGAGCTACAGCTATCTGCTCAGGTGTTGTACTTACGATCATTTCAAGATGAACAAGGTCGGCATCATCATTAAACAATAAAGTGCTTCGGCCATAGGGATCATCATGAGGGGGGTATTCATCTGCTTTTACAGGAAGCTTATATTTTTTCCTGTATTCATCACTGCTTAATTCACGGTTAGGATCGTAACCCATTGAGGGTAGCCCGCTGCTGTAAAATGTTCCGTTGAAGACGATTTCCCTGCCTGTACCGGAGTTTGGAAACCCTTTAAATTCTACCTTAGACACAAAATCAAGTATGGCAGTGTCTCCGGGATTCAAGGTCTCCGGTAAGGGATAGAGTCTGTAATTGAATGTATCCTTTTTATTACTCAGAAATGAAAACTTCGGGCGGTTATGGACAAGGGGTGAAATGTACGTCAATGCATTTCCGTTGTACAGCATTGAATATTTCAGGTTATCGTCTCCCAACATGTGCAGGGTGTCAATAGGTGAGTTGGTTTTGTTTACTACCGTAACCCTTGCCTTTACCTTCACCATTCTTTCTTCAGGAAAGATATCCGATTGAATGAAAAGATCGGTGACTTTCGGTTGCGGAACCTTTTCATACTTTTTCAAATTGTTTTCATAAGCTACCTGCCGGAGCCTTCCTTCTTTGATGGTGGTGTAGCGGTTGGTAATACTCACATTTTTATAGATTAAGGCTGTACAGCCAAACCACCCGATGGTAAGAAGGGTGGCCCAGAATTTTTGAGGGATACCAAATCGTTGCTTCGCTACCCTCCATTTTTCTTTTATCCCTCCTGCAATCCCCCTTTGGTAAAATAAAGATGCAAGCAGGAAAAGCAGGCTTCCTAAAAACAGCCAATTGAGATTAAACCAGAATTGGGCCTTGCCAAAATGGCCAAGGCCGTTCATGTCGCTCCATCTGTAGTCGGGGGTATAAAAATAAAACAGAGGGTTGTAATTCATTTCTGCAAAACTGCGCAGCATAAACAGGGTAATCCAGATAAGCAGGCCCAAACCATGTCCTGCAAATTTGTTATTGGCAATTAAATGAACAGCAAATGACAACAGGATCATCTGCAGGTATCCCGGTAAGGTAAGCAGATACATTTCTTTAAAGTAAACCGGAAATTCAAATTGAAAATACCCCTTTAATACCTGAACCAACACACCCAAAACAATTGGAATGGTAGCCAGTAAAACTGCTACAGCTGAAATTCCCGCAAACTTAGACAGAATAAATGTGCTGTTTTTTACAGGCAGTGCATCGTTTATGATGTTGAAGCCGGTTGTTTTTTCCCGGTGAATGGCTTCGCCTGAGTAGAATAAAAGAATTATAAAAATAAATAAAGAGTAATTATAACTTTTATAATCCATCAGAAGGATAGTGGTCGGTAAGTCTGATACGCTGTATAAAGTGTTTCCTATCCAGTAATCAATAACGAGGAAAATAACCCCTCCCAATAAAATAGCCCTGAAATAGTTATCACGGATGATACTCAGGAATTCTATCCTGCTAAGATTCTTGAAAATATTCCAGGAGTGCTTTCCCCCAAAATTTATGCTTACTGCAGGGATGGTTTTACTGAGAAAGATGGGTTCATCTTTACGCTCCTTTTTTTTCTTTTTTGCCTTTTCCGGAAGTAAGAATTTATTGAAGTTGAACCTAATGTAGGTAAAACCGATGATGAGGGCTGAAACGCCCAACCAGATGATTCTGTTTACCAATAAATCACCCTGGATGGAAAGGTGCATGGTATTTCTTTCAACCGGTGTCCAGTAGCGGGTAATGAGTTCAAATGTATTCAGGGCAAATGGATCCAGCATTTTTACAAGTTGATGCTTTTCTATATCCCTTGTGAGAAAACTTGCCAGTAAATAGGCAATGAATAAGCCGATACTTGCAGTATAAATTACTTTAATATTACGGGTAAGGGCTACCAATGCAAAAAAAATGGTGGAAGCAAGGAATAAATTACTAAGCGCTACCGTAAAGTATGACTGGAAATAATTCCATAGACCGAAGTTGCCGATCCGTTCGGCAGGAACCCAATCAAACAACGGACCCACTTTGGCGCCGGACCATGCACCAAATGCAAGTGACGTACCAATGATGGCAACATAAAAAAACGAACCCCAGAACCTCCCCCAGAAATAGCCGGATTTGGTGATAGGGTAGGAGAACAGGTATTGCCTTGTGCCATGCTCAATATCACGGTAAAGCGGCACGCCCATTATGGCTGAGCATACCAGCATCATTACCATACTGAATGTAATATTCAGATTTGCAATTGTCCAGGGTGCATTGTGGTAAACCTTTTCAGATGCAGGCGTACTTCCGCTTGAAATACTGATAAAGGCAAAGAGAAAGAAAATCAGGAAGTATATCCAGGTGGCGGGACGCTTTAAGCGATACTTCAGTTCAAAAAGAAATATTGACCAAAACATAACATGATTATTAAAGGGTTAAGGCTAAATGGTTACAAGGTCCATTTTGCCCGAAATCTGATGAAAGTAAACATCTTCCAATACCGGATTGATGGGTAAAAACCCATTTCCCGGGTCAGTTTCACTGTACACCCTTAAGCTGAGTTTGCCGCTTTTCATCTGCACTGAAATCACTTCATAGTTATCCTTGTAATGATGTATTTCCGTTTTCGCAATACTTTTTGTGTATATCTTTCCATTCATTTCTTCTACTGCTTCATCGGGCTTGTCGTGGCGCATTAATTCACCTTTGCAAATAATGGCAAAGTCGCTGCAAAGGGTCCGTACGTCTTCAACAATGTGGGTACTTAAAATGACAATGGTATTTTCTCCGATCTCGCTCAGCAGGTTATAGAAACGGTTGCGTTCAGCCGGATCAAGCCCGGCCGTCGGTTCATCTACTATAATCAATTTCGGCTGACCCATCAATGCCTGTGCAATTCCAAAGCGTTGTTTCATACCGCCGCTGTAAGTACCAAGATTTTTTTTCCGGTCATTGTACAGATTAACTCTATGCAGCAAGGCATTTACGGTTTCTTTTCTGTCTCCTGCGTTCTGTATCCCTTTTAGTTGTGCTATATGGGTCAGCATTTCTTCGGCAGTTATCTTTGGGTAAACACCAAAGTCCTGAGGCAGGTAACCAAGTATTTTCCTCACCCTTTCTTTTTCTTTTAAAACATCAAGGTCGTCGAGCATAATTGAGCCGCTGTCTGCTTCCTGCAGGGTGGCAATGGTGCGCATCAGGCTGCTTTTACCCGCGCCGTTTGGGCCAAGCAGGCCAAACATTCCCTGCGGAATGGATAAGGTAACGTTGCTAAGCGCCTGAACACCGTTAGGATAACGCTTTGAAAGATTGGTGATGGTGAGTTGCATGTTTTTTTGGTTTAAAAAGGTTTAAATATAAAATAATATTGTAAAAACCTACAACTCTCTGTTTGTTCAGTTACATTTTTTTCGTGATAAACGGATATCGGGAATGCCTGTTTTTATTGTCGTTTATAAAGAATTTCCCCTTTCCGGGTTCCATTGTGTACACCTTCTTCCAGCGTTAAAGCCCCATTTACAAATACATAACTGAATCCGCTGCTGTATTGATGCGGTTTGTCGAAAGTGGAATTATCCTGTACCGTTTCCGGATCAAATACAACCATATCGGCAGCCATACCTTCACGAATCAACCCCCGGTCGTGCAGCCCAAACCGTTGTGCAGGCAAGGATGTCATACGCCTTACCGCTTCTTCCAGCGGAATTATTTTTTGCTCGCGAACATAACGGGCCAACACGCGTGCATTGGTACCATATCCACGGGGATGGGGCGCACCCCTGCCAAATATCCTGATGCTTGCATCGCTGGCAAACATATTAAAGGGATATTTCATAAAGTAAGTTACATCTGCTTCGTCCATCCCATGAAAGACCATTCCGGCGCCGCCTTTTTCCATCATCAGGCAAATAAGTTCGGCTTCGGCATCTGTGGTGTTGGGCCGGCCAAGCATGCTGTTTATGGCGGCAATGCTTTTACCGTTGTAGGTTGTATCGGCACTGAAATAAGCTACTACGGCATATTCCCAATGTTGCTGCCCGCGTTTGGCCAGGTTTTTTTTCATGATGTTTTTGATAGAGTCGCGCAGCCTTTCATCAGCAAGTCTTGCCTTAATGCTGTCCTGCCCGTCGGCAAGCGCCCAATCAGGAAGAAGGGTAGAAAGAGAGGTACTGCTTGCTGTGTACGGGTACTGATCAATGGTAACGTCAAGCCCTTCCCGCCGGGCAGCTTCTACCAGTGCCAGTGTTTCGCGGCTGCGGCCCCAGTTGTTTTGCCCGCTAACTTTAAAATGCGATATCTCTATAGGGATATTTGCCTCGCGGCCAATATGCAGGGCTTCTTTTATGGCAGGTACCACGCTGTCGCCTTCACTGCGCATATGTGTGGCATATACCCCACCATAAGCCGAAACTATTTTTGCCAGCCTTACAATTTCGTAGGTGGGGGTATACGACCCCGGTATGTAAATGAGCCCTGTAGAAAACCCCAATGCGCCATCTTCCATAGCTTTTATGACTATACTGTCCATTCTTTTCAATTCTTCTTCTGTAGCTTCCCTGTTGGCCCGGCCCATTACCGCGCGCCGTACATCGTTTTGTCCGAGAAGAGTACCAACATTTACAGAAAGTTTCAGGCTATCGAGCCATGCATAGTATTTTTCTATATCTGTTTCAGATGAACCGCAATTCCCGGTTATTACAGAGGTTACACCATCATAAATAAAGTTGGTGGCCTGTGGGTTCTCTGCTTCATCGCCTTCAATGTGTGTATGCACATCAATAAAGCCCGGGGCAACGATCTGCGCCTTTGCATCAATTACCCGGTTGGCCTGCCATGTTTTCAGGTTGCCGATAGCTGCAATCCGGTTTCCACGCACCGCAATATCTGCCCTGTACCATGGATTACCTGTTCCATCTGCTATACGTCCGTTCAGGATAAGGATGTCGGCCTTTTGTTGAGAAAATGAATAGAGGCAAAAGAAAACAGGTAAGCCGGTAAGGAGATATCTGATGAGGTATTTTGTCATGGTACAATGCTACAAATATTTCAGGAAAAAGCTGTAGGGTGACAAATGTCATATCCGCAACGGAAAGCTTTTATAATTTTTACATGTGCAGAAGAAATGGATAAAACTCCTGATGGTATGCCTTATCTGTGTTGGGGCGGTTTTTCTTGCCGTAAAATTCTTTAATTATATAAAAATAAATGTATGAAGAAAAACATGGGTTCAATCGATCGCATGATCAGGGTAATATTGGCTCTGGTATTTGGGGTATTGTATTTCACCGGAACAGTTACCGGCACTTTTGGCCTTATTTTATTGATATTAGGGGCTGTGTTTCTTGCAACGAGCGCTATTTCCTTTTGTCCGCTTTACACGTTTGTGGGGCTCAATACCTGCTCAAAAAAATAAAAGGCATCCTTGTTTATAAACTGAGGTTGCAAAGACCCATTACAAGATTCATGACGAAGTAAATGATCAGAAGGACAAATCCGCCTGCAATAAGGTTGGGAAGAAGTTTGCGCATCATGGTGTGAAGATTTACAGGTTTAATTGAATCCTTTCATGTATATGACAGATTCAAACATGGTTAAGTTGCATACAAAGCATAAAAAAAGATCAGAACTAACATTTTTTTTTAGGAATGTATCAAGTGCATTGAAAAAGTATGCCGGCAATAATGGTTGATTGCCTTACCTAACCTTATCGCTGCCGTCTTCATGCCTGTTCATCCCTGCTTTTTACCATCATTCCTTGTTTTTAATACACCTTACCGACAGGTATCTCCATTTCCATTCGTCGGTGTACCATGAAATTTGGGGAACAGAATTGGATAGCGTAAGACTGATGGCCGTATTGGATGTACCCGCACTTGATGTAGCGGTTGAGGTCCAGAAGGTGGTGAATAAACCAAGGCCTTCAAAGTCGCCTTCATCAAAAGTGCCAGCTGCCCTCGCTTTAAATCCACTGCTATTGGTAGCGCCTGTATTAGGCAAGCTCCAGTACAGGGTATCTTTTAAGGAATTGGCCCCGCCGGCATAATCTATCAATGTAAGCCATTCCTTTTGCGAAGGGATATGCCAGCCCG
>JALOMX010000370.1 GCA_025455245.1 Chitinophagaceae bacterium | reverse complement strand
TTCATTCTCGGGACCTAAAACGGCTTCCGCCACATCACGAAGCCTGATGATACCGTTGGCATCGCTCCGGATGATTACATTGTTGAATTCTTCTTCAGTATTCAAACGTCCGAAAGTGCGCACGCTTAATTCGGTTGATTCACCGGCAATTTTTCCGGAGGGAAGCTCTACATTTTCCCTGTTCAGTGCAGCGGAGATTTCATTGGCAGTTACCCCCCGGGAGGACATTTTTTCAGGGTTCAGCCAAATGCGCATGGCGTAATCTTTTTGCCCCCAAATCTGAATGCCGCTTACACCGGGGATGGTCTGAAGCCGGTCAACAAGAACGTTGTTGGCAAATTCGGTCAGCTCAAGCTGATTGCGGATATCGCTTCGTAGCGCCATGCTCAGGATGCTTTCCGAACTTGCATCGGCCTTGCTTACCACCGGAGGATTTTCAAGGTCGGCGGGCAATGAGCGGATGGCCTGCGATACTTTATCGCGCACATCATTGGCGGCTTCTTCCAGTGGAATTTCAAGGTTAAATTCTACGTTGATTGAACTTGTACCCTGACTGCTTGTGGACGTAATATTGCGGATACCCGGAACCTGATTGATGGCTTTTTCCAATGGTTCGGTAATCTGGCTTTCAATAATGTCGGCATTGGCGCCGGCATAGTTCGTGCGTACGCTTACGTTGGGCGGGTCAATAGCAGGGTAGTCCCTGACGCCCAAAAAATTGAAACCAACAAAGCCAAATAACAGGATGACAAGGTTGATGACAATGGCTAAAACAGGTCTCCGCAAACTCAGTTCCGAAATATTCATACCAATCGGTTTGTGTATCTTCCTTTTACAGAAAATGCGGTTTATGGTTGTGAAATTTTAACTATTACAGGCATTCCTTCCTTGATGGATAATAAGCCGGTGGTTACAATGGTATCACCCGGTCTGATTCCACCTGATATTTCCACTTTTGCAGAATCGCGGAACCCGGTGTTTATTGTTTGAAAAACGGCTTTCCCATCCCGTAAAACAATTATCCTTTTATCGCGGGTAGAAGGGATGACGGCCTGCGTTGGAATCATGATCGCGCTTTCATTTTGTCCTACACCGATTTTTACCTGAACAAATACTCCCGGTGTAAGGTATGTATCCGGGTTTTTTACAACAGCCCTGAGCAGCAGGTTTCTGGTATCTGTTGAAATCAGGTTTTGCGATGCAATGACAGTGGCTGCGTACATTTTGTTTCTGTCGGCAGTGGCAATGGTTACCGTTTTGCCGGGTATCATTTCAGGCGCGTATTTTTCAGGAACAGTAAACTCAACCTTGATGGTGTTTAACTGGGAGATATTGGTGATGATGGTTGCGGGAGTCACATAAGCGCCAAGGCTAATGTTTCTCAGGCCAAGTTTTCCGTCAAATGGCGCCCTTACTTCCGTTTGGGCAATCCTTACCTTCAGCAGGTCCATATCGGCCTTGATGTTGCTTACATTCAAAACGGCATTATCGTAATCCTGCTGACTTGTTCCGTTGATGGCAAGCAGTTCTTTCTGCCTTTTTGCAGTAGCTTCTGCAATGTCAAGTTGAACATCAAGTTTTCGGAGTTGCGCCTGAAGGTCGGCATCAAAGAGTTTTACAAGCAGGGTGCCGGCTTTAACAAAACTTCCTTCCTTAAAATTAATGGAAACAACCCTGCCGGATATTTCAGGTTGCATATCGGTTGTTTCGTTGGGTAAAATGGTTCCCGGGGCTTCAATAGACCTGTTTATGGGGTAACTTTCAGCAATAATGGCATTGAAGGTAGGGGACGGCCCCTGTGGCCTTCCGCCCTGACCCATTCCGGGGCTTTCTTTTTTCTCTTCCTTACAGGCTGTTGCTAAAAGCAGCGCAGCTCCTAATAAATATAAATTACGCAAAGTCAATGGTTTGCATGATTGGACGATATAAGGCATAATGTACCTTCGATATTGAAAAGGTTAAATCTTTGTTGCAACTTTAATTTTATCTTTTACGGTTTTCGCCTTCATATTCAAGTCAATCCGGTCGCGGCCAAGCAGTGTAACATGGCCCATTTTTCTGCCCGGTTTGGTTTCATGTTTTCCGTAAATATGAATAAAAACATTTTCCATGGCAAGAAGTTCTTCAAGGCCTTCATAAAAAGGGACGCCGCTGTGGCCGGGTTCACCTATCAGGTTCACAAGGGCTGACGGAAAAAGCATGGCGGTATTACCCAAAGGATATTTTAGCATGATGCGCCACAGCATATCATATTGCGAGGTTGTATGTGCTTCTATGGTATGGTGGCCGCTGTTGTGCACCCTTGGCGCCGTTTCGTTTACCCATACATTTCCTTTTTTGTCCACAAGCATTTCTACGGCAAAAAGCCCGGCACTTCCAAATGCTTTGGCGGTTTGAATGGCAATCGCTTCTGCCTTCCACCTGATCTTTTCATCGATATTGGCAGGACATAGCTGATAATCGAGCAGGTTAAGGTAAGGATCAAAAATCATTTCAACCGGCGGGAAAATGGCAAGTTCTCCATGAAGCCCTATGGCGACAGTAACAGCTATTTCGGTTTGAATGTCCACCATATCTTCCAATACAGAAGGACCGTCAAATCCTTTAGGCAAGTCATTTTCTTGGTGTAAAAGCTGCACACCGCGGCCATCATAACCGCCTTCGCCGATTTTGTGAACGGCAGGCAGGCGGTCGGTATATTGGGAAAGTTCTTCCTTTGAGTGGGTAATCACAAATCCCGGAGAAGGTATGTTTTGGGCCCTGTAGAATTCTTTTTGCAAAACTTTATTTTTAATGGTTTTCAACACCGAAGGCTTTGGAATGATGGTT
>JALOMX010000369.1 GCA_025455245.1 Chitinophagaceae bacterium | reverse complement strand
GCCTTCTCCAGCTCATCATTTACAATAATTGCATTAAAGCTTTCTTTATACTGCTTTTCATGCGCTGCTTTATTTAATCTTGCCTCAAGGCTTTCCGGTGTTTCCGTACCCCGGGCAATCAGCCTGCTTTTTAATACCTCGAATGATGGCGCCTCAATAAAAAGACTGAGGCATTTTCCCGGAAACATCTTCTGAACATGCATGGCGCCATGAACATCAATGTCGAGCAAAGGCGTTTTCCCTTCATTCCACATACGGTCAATTTCGCTTTTTAACGTCCCGTAGTACTTCCCTTTATAAACCATTTCCCACTCCAGAAAGGCACCTTCTTCAATCTTTTTCTCAAAATCCTGCTGTGTTAAAAAATAATATTCTTTTCCATGTTGCTCCTCGCCCCGCGGATCCCTTGTTGTAGCAGAAATTGAAAATTCAAGTGAGGGAAACTGCTCCAACAGGTATCGGGCAATGGATGTTTTTCCCGATCCGGATGGAGCAGTAATAATAATGATCTTATGTTCCATATAAGGTTAAAACCTTGTATTTAAGTAATGAGGAAGACAAGCTCTCCATGTAGGCCAGTCATGACGCCATTCCGGTCCCCAGACATCCAGTTCGTAATTGATTCCTTTATTGTAAAGAATACCCGCAAACTCACGTGCGGCATGGGGTGCTTCATAAGGGCCCTCACCCGTAAAAATGTGGATATGCCTGCTGTTCCGGATATTGTCGAGATACCAGGGATCGGACAGGTTGGGCATGTAATGTGCCGGGCTGTTGAAATACACTTGTTCATCATAATAACCATCTGTGTACTCCATCAGGTTGTAAACCCCACTCATGGCAATTACTCCATTAATAAGATCAGGGCGCTTCAGAAAAAGGTTCATGCTGTGCAAGGCTCCAAAAGAGGCCCCTGACACGATTATCGGAGTATCATGAGAACTGTTGGTGCGAATAAATGGAACGACTTCATTAAAAATATAATTATTCCATTGGTTATGGCGGATGGCTTTGTGTGCACCTTCCATATTTTTATTCAACCAGCTTTGGTTGTTCACACTGTTTACACTGTACACTTTACATTTACCTGATTCGATAATGGGTGCCAAAACATCCATCATCTGAAAACGCTCATACTCAAGGTAATCGGCGGCAGCAGTTGGTACAAGCAACAGGGCAAAACCATAATGTCCATAAATAGCGATAGGCGCTTCTTCGCCAAGGGCGGGGCTATACCAACTGAATAATTCTCTTTGCATTTTATTTTTTTTAACTATGAAATACTCTTTTTAAGTTCTTTCCATACATCCCTGAAGCATTGAGCTGCATAACTCGATGGAGCATAGGCTGAAACCGGAGCCACCTGGGTACCCATTTTTTCAATGGTACTCAGGTAGGGAATATAGTTTTTCAGAAAATGTTTGTTTTTGTAAAACTGTGCAATGGTTTCATTATGGAGGTTTTTACGAATATCAACCATACTGAAATAGCATCGGATCCTGGATGTATCAAGTTTGTTATTGTCAAAAAAATCCTTGACCATTTCATAGGTGCGAATGCTCAATGTGGTAGGTATGGTAGGCAGCACAATATAATCAGCGGCAGAAAAGATTGCTTCGCTTAAAGGTCCGATACCGGGAGGGCAATCAATAAAAAGATAGTCGTAAAGCCCCTCCAGTTGATGAATGAGGGTCCTGAATTTCTTTTTTGATTGTTTGAGGTTTTCCAGGATTACGTCGAGTTCGCGATTCGAAAAATCGGCAGGGATAATATCCAGGTTGTCAAAACCGGTTTGATGAATATTTTCATGGATGCCGGCGTCTGATTGAAGCATCCTTTTAATATTTCCTTTCAGTTTGGCCGTTTGCTGAAAATAGAAACTGGCCGAACCCTGCGGGTCAAAGTCCCAAACGATTACTTTTTTTCCTTGTTCGGCAGCCAGAAATGCCAGGTTTACGCAGCCGGCCGTTTTGCCAACGCCGCCTTTTATGTTATAAAGTGCTATGGTAGTCATAGGCAAATTTTTACCATGCTGAATAAATGGAATGCAAATGTCGGATAATACGATTTGTCAGGAATTAAAAATATGTCCAAATTCGTAATTATGTCATTTTTTAGCAGCTTTACTTATTTTTCCACCCGAAATGAAACTGCTCAGTCCGGCCATATCAAAATTTGCACGACTCAGGGTTGCTGCCATTGAGGATTGGATGAAGGATCCGATTGATACGCAGCGCCATGTTTTACAGCATCTCGTTACGCAGGGTCAGTACACCGAGTTCGGGAGAAAGTACCATTTCAATAAAACTTTCCGCATCAGGGATTTTAAGGCTGCCGTACCCATCCATTCCTATGATGACCTGAGGCCTTATATAGAAAGAATGATGCAGGGCGAAGAGCACGTACTCTGGAATACACCGATAGAATGGTTTGCAAAAAGCAGCGGCACCACAAGTGAACGCAGTAAATTCATTCCCCTCAGTAAAGAAAGCCTTGATGAAAACCACTATCAGGCAAGCAAAGACTTACTTACCTTATATTATCACAATTATCCTGAAAGCGATCTGCTAACAGGGAAAGGACTGGTAATCGGGGGAAGCCATCAATTAGGATTACTGAATGAAGATATCCGTTTTGGAGACCTTAGCGCTGTTTTGTTGCAAAACACCCCCTTTTGGGGCAATTGGCTTCGTACGCCCGAATTAAGTATTGCTCTGATGGATGAGTGGGAAACCAAAATTGAAAGCCTTGCTACAAGTACCATCCATGAAAATGTAACTTCCGTTAGCGGGGTTCCAACATGGACCCTCGTACTATTCAAGCGCATCCTTGAAATCACG
>JALOMX010000368.1 GCA_025455245.1 Chitinophagaceae bacterium | reverse complement strand
CTCGTGGTGTGAAGTACCAATGACTATACCATACTCTTTTGCTTTATGAATGTTGGCGCTATCGTCATCATAAAAAGCATTGCCCCACATGGCAGGCCATATGTAGTTTGATTGCAGTCGAAGCATCAGTTCAAAAACCTTTTCATAGAATTTAGCATTGAACCCACCAAATTTTTCACGGCTCCAGTTGCTTAAGGCGGGTGCTTCATCATTAATAAAAATGCCCCGGTATTTTACCCTGGGATAGTCATGATAATTGAAATTGTCTGGAAGTGTTATGGATGATTTTTTCTCTACCGGAACATCCGCCCACCAGTACCAGGGCGAAACCCCGATCGTCCTGCTTAAATAAAACATGCCATACATAACTCCCCTGAAATGTGTGCCTGTTATAACCAGCGCCCGGTCCACCCCTTTTATTGGGTTTGCAATCATTTGAATAGAAAATCCTTCCCACTCCTGCGCTGATTTCGGGAGTTTTAATTTCCCGGCAGATACCAGCCGGCGAATTAGTGGTGAACCACCTGTAGTCCCTACAATAATCAAATTTTTCTGACTGTTGGAGATACTATTTATCAATGACGGTTTAAAGCCGGCAACCCTTTCTATATCCTCAGTAAAATGCTTTGCTACAGTCCTTATGGGCAAATCGGTACCGGCTTCTACCAGTACCGGCCATGCTGACCGGGAACTTGCAATTTCAATGTCTCCGGCATATACTTTTCCCGACCATAAAATAATAAAGAAAATATATGTAATCCTTGAGGATAATATGTAATATAATTTTTTCATTTTTATGATTGATCAAAATCCAATGGAATTACCTCCGTCAACCGGTAATACGACACCTGTAATGTATTTGGCAGCATCACTTGCAAGAAACAGGGCGGCATCCCCGATATCTTCCGGTTGTCCCATTATGCCCATGGGTGTTCTTCCGAATACCTTTGCTTTTCGTTCCGGATCACTGTCCAATGCTTTTGCTGTCATATCGCTATAAATAAATCCGGGTGCAATGGCATTTACACGAATCCCTTTGGGAGACAGTTCTACCGCCATTGCCCTTGTGAGGCCATCTATAGCCGTTTTGCTGGCACTATAGGCAATTACTTTAGGAAGACCATATTGTGCAGCCATTGAGCTGATATTAATGATGGAACCGCTACCCTGTTTCAGCATTTGCTTTACCACCTCGCGGCTCATGACAAAAACTGAAGTCAGGTTTGTTGTAAGGACATTCTGAAACTCTTCATCGGTCACTTCGGTAAATTCCTTTTTCTGATTGATGCCGGCATTGTTTACAAGGATGTCGATTCTTCCAAACTTTTGTACTATTCCATCCACAAAGGCAGGAATACTTCCAAGATTTGTTACATCACATACCATTGCAAAGCAGTTTTCCCCCAATTCATCTTTTGCTGCCTGTAGTTTTTCAATCTGGCGGCCAACGATAATGGTGGTAATTCCATTGGATGAAAACTTTTTGGCCATGGCCTTACCAAGACCGGAACCGCCTCCGGTTACAATAGCAACTTTTTGTTCCTGTTGATTACTCATAAAAAATAGATTTTATCTGGGCGAGTTGCCCGGTGCGTATGGAAAACTAAGCGATTTATAATATTCGAGACTTTGTGCCGGAGGTTGTACACCTTTAGGAATATCCATGTTGCTGAATGTTTTGAAGTAGGATAAACATGCATCTCTCCACCATTCAGCCTCTTTATATTGAATGCCAAGCAGCATTTCTACATTCTTATATTGCTGCACATCCATTTTGTCTTTTACAGAAGCCCAACTTTGCTGCATGCTTCTTACACTATCCACGCCTCTTTGGTATGCAAGGCAAAGATTATCCCAAAAGGTTTTATTGTTTGACATTTTATGATCCCATGGCACATGATGAAACCATGTAAGCCATGCATCACCAGCTGTTTGAAGATTACCCCATTTTTTCTGCCATGGTTCGGCATACTGTGCCAATGCATTGCTTCCTGTTGCTGTACGGTTAAATCCAATTCCATTTGCATCTGCCCGATGAAAATAGGTACAATTCCAATCTTCGCGGCTCGCTTTATCAAACCAGGGAGCCGGTCCGTAATGATGGCCATAGCCCATAATGTGGTGGAGGCCCAATGGCGTCATGTAGTTTACAATGGCCTCATGTGATCCCATCATTATTTTCCGGATTGTATTAACGGCTAATTCCTCCTGTGAGAATGTTTGTTTGATCCACTCGATTGCAATTTGCTCCGATGACAGTGTATGATCCCATGCGAGTCTGCCCAAAGCGTACCAATTTGCCTGCGCAAATGGGTGCCCCGTCCAGTTGATATCGCTGCCGATATTGGCAACACCGGCCATACCGGTATGTTTATAGTTGAATGTACTTCCGTCTATCACTTTGGCCACGGTGGCACCTTGACGTGGACGATAGGTATCCGCATCAAGCACCTCTTTGAACATGGGTGCCAGGTAAACAAGGTGCGTTGCAAAGCCCAGGTACTCCTGTGTAAGCTGAAACTCCATCATAGTGGGCGTTTCAGGCATTGCACCAAACAAGGGATGAAAAGGCTCCCTTGGCTGAAAATCAATGGGGCCATTTTTTACCTGAAGGATCACATTTTCATCAAACTTTCCATCGAGTGGCACAAACTCTGTATAAGGCTGTTTAAACCGATCTTCAGGAGTTTCATTGCTATAAACAAATGCCCGCCAGATTACCAGGCCTCCATAGGGCTTTAGGGCGGCAGCCAACATATTGGCACCATCAGCATGATTTCTTCCATATTCCTGTGGTCCTGGCTGACCTTCGCTGTTGGCTTTAACAAGAAATCCACCAAAATC
>JALOMX010000367.1 GCA_025455245.1 Chitinophagaceae bacterium | reverse complement strand
CTTTACATATACCTCGTGTTTGCTACCGATCGACCAGAAAATTAGTTTCATGAAGCTAAGATAGCCCCCCTTTAAATACTTAATACAATGCTATTTTTTTAGCAAGAAATGAATTTGTGGCTGTTCCTACCCTACTTTCGCAACCTCAGAAATATTTGTTCGGCGAAATATGAAAAATTTAAATGCAATAATTACAGGGGTTCTTGCCTTAGCGGTGGCTGTTTTATTTTTTCTGCATTTTAAAAACCCATCAGGTGGTAATTCCAAAAACACAGGAACAACAAAAGATAGCCTCGCTTTGCCTACTGAAGGAAGGATCGCATATTTTGAAATGGATTCAATCGAATCACAATATCAATACATTAAAGAGGTTCAATCTCAATTGAAATCGAAAGAGCAATCGATGGCAGGAGAACTTCAGGGGATGAGAAACAGCTATATGGGCCGCATACAGCAACTGCAGCAAAAGGCGCCGTCCATGAGTCAGCAGGAAGGTGAGGCTGCGCAGGCCGAAATTGATCAGATGCAGCGAAATATCCAACAAAAACAGGCTACTCTTTCGCAAAATCTGCAGGAGCAGCAATTCAAGCTAATGCAGGCCATTAATAAAAAGATTGAGGACTTTATGACTGAATACAATAAAGGCAAGGGCTTTTCATATATAATTTCAAGGCAAGCAGGCGACTTCATTTATTTTAAGGATAGTACATACAACATTACTGCTGACGTAATTAAAGGCCTTAATGAACAATACAATAAAGAAAAGGCTTCCAAAAAAGAAGAGAAAAAGGATTAATATAACTTCATCCTAATATTAAATCAGGGTCCGGTTTTTACATCCGGGCCTTTTTTAATTCCTGGAATTGCTGCTATCCCTAATGAAAAACAAAGCCTCCTCATCACGCCGCCCAAAAAGTCTTTCAAAATCTTTACGGTAGCTGATACTCGCTCCTGCACGGTTACGCCTTCCGCTGATATCGAGGTTGTCGCGTTTGAATACTATAGCCCTCAGCCTCCGGTTTGCGGTAAGAATAAACTCGACACTTACATCCGGTAAAAACTGAAATCCTGTAGCAGTCGTATTGCGCACGTTAAGGTCGAAGTCGCTTCCAAGGTTTACTTTGACCCTGCTGTTGAAAAAAGAACGGTTCAGGTTAAAATCAAAATTTACCCTGTCGTACTGATTGAATGCACTTACATTTCCAAGTGTTTGGCTGCTGTTATAAAAATTGGTGCTGAGGTCAACAGAGAGGCTTTTATCCCGTGTCAGATCCTGTATTACACCTGTAAGAATTTTTTCCATTTCACCGCTCACAAGTTCGCTGATGGTATTTACGGCAAGGTCTGCACCGGGATTACGGGCACCCGCCCCCTGCCTGAATGGCGCAAAACTCCGGAATACGATGAGATAGGTAACCTGCCGCAAATTTTCACTTTCATCTTCGCTTATCCTACGCAGCAGGTCGTTGGCAGTAATGTTATTCCTCATCACACTACCCGGGGGAAATTCTATACTGAAATCAATATCCGGCCGGCTTAGGTTACCTGTAATGTCTGCATTTACAAAAACATCGCCTTTATAGTTTTTGGCATTCTGATCAAGCAAGAGGGTCGAGCTTTCATTTGAAACCAAATCCCGGAGACTCACATCCCTTGCGATATAGGTTGCCTTTACACTCATATTAGCTTCATAAGGATCACCACTCCATTCAAGGAAGTTGTTTCCGTCTCCATCGAGAATAAAGGGCTTTCGAATAAATGTCTGGAAAGTATAATTATAACTTCCGCTTTGAATGTTAAACCTCCCGCGCATTTCAGTGGGATCAACGGTTCCTGATTTTATATTGAGTATGCCATTGCCCCTTGCAGAAATGATATCGCCGGTAAGTTCGTCAAGTACTACATCTACCCTGCAAAGAGGATTGGCAGAGAGTTCCAGTAAAATATGGATATTGGTTGTTGCTGTATCAATTTGCTGTTGTTGTGTTATTCCGTATTTTTTAAACACTATATAATCAGCTTCGCCTGTTGTTCTTGATTCTTCATTGGATATTGCAATCCATGAACTATCTGTTGGGGCCCCCACAATCCGCATTTGCAGGTTGTTCAAAGGACCTGTCAAATCCAGTGATGCTTTTCCCGTGACATTACCATAGAAAAGATCATTATCTTTTGAACCCGTATTCAGGACAAGCATTCCATCGGTCCGCAAGCGCATATTGAAATACATGCTGTCAAAAAAACGATGATAAAACCTGCCCTCTACCCTACCCGATTTATTTTCTGCATCCCTAAAACGAAGCTGACCGAAATCTATAAAATTATCTCCGAATTCGAGGGTTGCCGAATCAACCATGTATCGGCATTGGGTGTACCCTACGAGCATCTCAGCCCCGGAAACCTGCACCTTACCAACGATGGAAGGCTTGTCGAAGGCTCCTATGACGGCAAGTTCTCCATTCGCATAACCGTCTATACTATCGAACACATCGGTAAGATACCGGCGCAGAACCGTTAACCGCTCATTCTTTAAAATAATTTTACTGTTCAGCGGGAGTGCAGCACCTTCATTGAAATCGAGACCGACATCAGCCCAAAAATCATGTGCCGGGTTTTCACTCTTCACTACAGCATTCAGTAAATGCGTACTACCCGAATACCTGCCCTTCACGGTTAAACGGCCTATTGAATCAGCATTAAAATAAAACTGATCAACGTCGAGGTTAGCATCCATTTGGGTAACGCCCGTTGGGTTAACCACCCTTGCCTCTCCTGAAACAATGCCTTCAAGGCTTGGGTCAGTCCTGCCTTGTTCAATGGTCCATTTTTTCTTTCCCGCTATAAATGAAGACTCAAGAAATTCAAGTGCAAATCCTTGTGGCTGCGAAAAGAAATCCGCATTGAGGGCTGCATTTCCAAACGGCCCGGATGTTTGGGTATTCAGCGAAATCCTTGTCGAATCTTTGATGGTAGCTACTTTAAAGGAGGCTTTAGGAAAGGTGATTTTTTCATTTAACCTCAGGTTTTCAGCAGAAGCGTAAACATTCAGCTCATTTTCCGAACCCGAACCCTGAATTTCTATATCGGTTAAAACAACAGATCCATATTGGAAAGAAGGAACATCGGCCGATAACAGGAGTTGTCGTGTTTCTGTGTTGATGGACCCAAAGATTTTTGAAAAATTGCCGCCTGCAATTTGCTTATCAAACAACTTGAGAAATGGCTCAATTTGCCCGGTATTGATTTCGAAAGAAAAATCCTGCCCCGCTACTTCGCCATCAGGTGTTTTTATCAATGCAGGATAATATTTACTGAGAAATAATCTAAAACTTGCAGGCAGTTTGCTCAACTCATATCTTCCTTCAAGATACCCTTTTGCCTCATTGGTCTGGAACCATAATTTTTTTGCCCCTTGCTGATCAATCTGTGATTCTATCAGCAAGGAAT
>JALOMX010000062.1 GCA_025455245.1 Chitinophagaceae bacterium | reverse complement strand
CTGCCGGGGTTACCCCCGAATTTGTCCAAATTGGAAATGAAACAAACGATGGGATGCTTTGGCCAACGGGAAAAGCCTCATCGGGGGGAATGTCGAACTATGCATCTTTTATCAATGCAGGTTATGATGTGGCAAAAGCTGTCTTTCCCCAAACAAGGGTGGTGGTTCATTTATCCAATGGGTTCGATAATGGTTTATACACCTGGAATATTGGTGGTATTTTAGGGTTTGGGGCCAAATTTGATGTTATAGGCATGTCTTTATATCCTACGGTTTCCAATTGGGCCAATTTAAATACACAATGCCTTTCCAACATGAACGATATGGTTGCCAAATACAAAAAAGAAGTTATTATAATGGAAGTTGGAATGTCCTGGGATCAGGCAGCAACCTGTAAACAATTTTTAACCGATCTGATTGCAAAAGTTAAAACGGTTAATGAGAATAAAGGACTTGGGGTATTGTATTGGGAACCTCAAAGCTATGGTAACTGGAAGGGCTATACGTTTGGGGCATTTGACAACAGCGGGAAGCCTACGGTAGCCATGGATGCCTTTTCCGACTAAGCCACTCTTTTATAATCCGGTTTTTTTCAAGTAGATAAACGCTTTTCCGGATTAAGAAGAAATGAATTTCCCAAATCTCTTTAGATTTGCAGCAGATAAAAAATTTTTTATACTATTATGCATAACGAACATCATACAAGCCACCTTGCACAGGGATTCGGAAAAAACACCAATGGAATGGGTATTTTTATTGTGGCAGTTGTTTTTGTTGCAATTTCTCTTTTTACCTGGTGGTTATGGAATAACGATCACAAGGAAACAGACCATTACAGGTTTGAAAAGGTTCAGACCAAAGCTGAAAGCCATAAAGGCCACTAAGTCTTTCCTCATTCAATGGTTTTCGAACCTGAGGTACTACTTAGTTATAGGTGAATTTTATATTGGATACTGAACCACCACCTGCATTGTAGGTTGTTGTTACTACCGCTGATGAAGGTTTTTCGTTTGTACCATAGGTATAAACATAAGTAGAGACATAGTTATCGTCAGGGCTGTCCGGCCAGTTGCTCGTTATTTTCACCATATTGTTTACCGATGGTACAAACCCGTTCACCGGCGAGAGTTCCAACATGTATTCCTCTTCAGTCAAAACCCTTGCTGCCGGTTTATTATCATATTCTATGTCAAGGGTTTCGAGCAGTTGTGCGTTACTAACCGACCCGTTAAGTTCATATTGTGATCTCCTGGTAACATTTTCGCCCGTGTAAATAAATTCGTATTTCTCATATGGTATAACTACAAAAACTCCCGGCGCGTTTCGGGTAACTCCATAAACAACATAAGATGCAATACGGTTAGAGGCATTGTAAGTATATACGGTGCTGTCATATGCAATGGGCCCTCCATTATCATTTGGTTTTATGGTCATAGCCACTACCCTGCCGCTGCCATTTCGGAAAAGTTTGTAGTTCAGGGTATCGCCATCAGGTAAAAAACTTGATTTGATAACTACCGTTGATCCGGAAAGGTTTCCGCTTCCGTCGCGGCTTGCCGTAATGTTTACATCGGCAGATATTGCCCCTGCATTTATGGTCGCATAGTTTTTAGTAATTTTTCCGGAAGCATTATAATCATATCGGAGAGAGGTTTTGGTTTGGGGGTCCTCTACTTCAGCACTAATCAATAATCCGTTTAATACAGGAGGCCCCGGTACAGAATCAGATTCTATACTATATTCTTTTTCGCATGATGAAAATAAAAAAGCCGAAAAAATAGCTAATATGACAGGGCTTATACGGTTCATAAGCGTAGTGGTTTAAGATGTAAAAATAGCTCTTCGTTCATAAAGTAAGAAATTTTGGCCTTTTACCCCGGGCAAAACCTTATGGAAATTAAATAATTACGCCCTGTAAAACGAATTTTACAGGGCGTAATTGTTGTAAAGAAAATATTTTAGTTTCTTGGTCCTTGTTGTGGCTGAGGGATGGTAACCCCTAGCTTTTTGGCCACTTTTGGAATCAGGTCGTCTGTTTTGGGTGCATCATAAAATGAATCGGACTTGAATACATGTGTGTATTTTTCTTCTTCAATAACCTTGCGAAGTGCCTCAACAGCTTTTTGAGCAAAAGGACCTACGAGTTCCTGCTGCTTTTGCTGATACATCTGCTGACTGTATTCCTGCCAGTTTTGCAACAGATAAAACTCCTGGAAAAGCTTTGTTTTGCGTTCCTGATAGATTTTGGGAAGCATCTTGGCACTATCGGCCCTTAATACACTGTCCTGATAGTTGAATTCTGAAACCCTGAAATCGTACTCAGCATTGATTGAATCTCTTACATAGGATTGCATCATAGAGTCAATTTTATCCGCTCCGGGCATAAAAGAGATCATTGTTTCGAGGTCGAAGTAACCGATTTTTACTGCCTGTGCTCCCACCTTATTATTTCCGGCAAAGCTGAAAGCAACCACAAGGGCAAAGCCCATCATTACATTTTTCATTGTAGTTTATTGTTTTCTTTTTTTATTTTTAATTGGGTTTTACACCTAATTCACGAAGTACATCTTCGCTTTTATCCAATTTTGGGTCGGCAAATATAACAGTTACCCCTTCACTTTTATCCAAAATAAAGTCATAAGAACGGGCAACAGCAAGCCTTTGAATGGCTGTATACACCTTATCCTGTATTGGTTTGATTAATTTTTGCCTTTCAGCAAACAGATCGCCTTCAAATCCAAATCGTTTACGCTGAAGGTCTCGAACAGCCTTTTCTTTATTGAAGAGTTCATCTTCACGCTTTTTTTTCAGATCAGGAGTCAGCATTATTTTTTCAGTCTCAAAATCACGATACATTTTATCGAGTTCTGCCTGCATACCATCAATCTCCTTTTGCCAATTGTTGGCTGTTTGGTCAATTTGGGCTTGTGCCAGTTTATATTCAGGCATCTTGTCAAGAATGTACCGGGTGTCTATAATGGCGTACCGCTGGCCAAATCCGGTAAGGGTGCCAACCATTATAAATACAGTGAGGATGAGTAGTTTTTTCATAATCGCCGGAATTTGATTTATAGATTAATTGTGGAAGCTAAAGTCATATATTATTTTGTTATAAAAACTATAATTGACAATTTTCATTGTTTTCATATAAATCATTACAGGAATTTATCGCCCTTATTCCTTTTTACTTCAGCCATATAATCCTTTATTTCCTGCTCTTTCTCCTTTTTACAGATTAAAAGAATGTCTTTGGTATCCACTATTACAAAATCGTCAAGGCCCTGTAAAACTACGAGCTTGTCGTGCGGAACGTGTACGATGTTACGGGTAGCATCTATGACCATAGTGTTATCACCGTGTACGGCGTTACCAAGATAGTCTTTCTCCATATTTTCATAGGCCGCATTCCAGGTGCCAAGATCACTCCAACCAAATGAAGAAGGAATAATTTTAACATTGGATGCCTTTTCCATAATACCGTAATCAATGGAAATATTACTGCACTGCGGGTAAATAAAGGAAAGGGCTGCTTCTTCTTCTATGGTATCCATTTTTTCCTTTTCCCCATAGAAAAGCTCATACATTTCGGGCATGAATGCTTCAAAAGCTTCCAAAATATCTTTTACCTTCCAAATAAAAATCCCTGAATTCCACAGAAAATCACCGCTCGCCAGGAATACTTTGGCCAGTTCGAGGTTTGGCTTTTCGGTAAAGGTTTTTACCTTAAAAATACCTTCCCCGACCTCTTCATGATTATACTGAATATAACCATAGCCTGTATTCGGATAGGTAGGCTGAATACCAAGCGTTACCAGACAGGAATTGGTTTGAACAAAATGAAGGGCTTTTTTACAGGCGGCTTCAAATGCCGGTTCATCCATGATCAGATGGTCGGCAGGGGCCACAATAAACGAAGCGTCCGGGTTACGGACCGCAAGCTTAAATGCCATATAGGCAATACAAGGCGCCGTATTTTTCCTGCTTGGTTCACTCAGGATATTGGCAGGATTTAACGCCGGAAGGTGCTGTTCAACGAGCGATACATATTCGCCTGTGGTAATAACAAAAATGTTTTGGGGCGGTATAAACTTTACAAACCTGTTATAAGTGGACTGCAAAAGGGATTCGCCGGTATTGAGGATATCGAGGAATTGTTTGGGAAGCACAGCCCTGCTAACAGGCCAAAACCTGCTTCCTACACCCCCTGCCATTATAGCGACGTAATGATTTTTTTGCATGAAATGTTGCAGATCGTTCAATAAAAGTTTGCAAATGTAAGGGGGTTCTGTGCAATCATCAGGTTAAATACTAAATTAGATCAGCCCTTCCTTTACCAGGTTGTGAATATGTAAAATGCCCAGATATTGCTCATTTTCCGTAACTACGAGATGGGTAATATCAAACGCTTTTAGTTTATCGAGTGCCACCACTGCAAGTTCATCAGGCGCTATTTGTTTCGGTTTCCGGGTACATATATCCATGGCTTTTAACCCGGTTATTGGCCTTTTTCCGGCAAGCATCCGGCGCAAATCGCCATCGGTTATGATACCAAATAAACTTCCATCGGGATTTACAACCGCTGTGGCTCCAAGTAGTTTGGCTGTCATTTCAATAACGGTCTCAGGCAAAGGGGTTTCGGGCGATACCTGTGGTACGGGATTCTCTTCTATGAGGTCGCTCACGCGCATAAACAATTTTTTACCCAAGGTTCCACCCGGGTGGTATTTTGCAAAGTCTTCACCCGTAAATCCTTTGAGTTTCATCAAACAAACGGCAAGGGCATCACCCATCACCATTTGGGCCGTGGTGCTGCTTGTTGGCGCCAGGTTATTAGGGCAAGCTTCCTGCGACACAGATGTATTTAACACAATATCCGCCTGCCTTGCAAGGTAACTTTCCGTATTGCCCACCATACCAATAAGGGTATTTCCAAATCGCCTGATAAAGGGCACCAGAACCTTAATTTCCGGACTTCCGCCGCTTTTACTGATTACCATCACCACATCGTTTGGTTGGATCATTCCAAGGTCTCCATGAATGGCATCGGCGGCATGCATATACAGCCCGGGGGTGCCGGTACTGTTAAAGGTTGCAACTATTTTTTGTGCTATAATGGCACTCTTGCCGATACCGCTTACTACTACCCTACCTCCCGATTGGTGAATCAACTGAACAGCTTTTACAAACGAATCGTCGATAAAATTAGCCAGCCCGGCAATACTTTCCGATTCTAATTGTATGGTTTTCAATGCAGTGGATAAAATATTCTGTTCACTCATATTTGCAAAAATAATAGTATTGGATCAGCATGACTTTTTTAACAAATTCACTCCCAAAATATAATCATAATTAAAATCCGATTATCGTAACTTCGCCATCCTTTAATAAAAAGGGTCTGTCTATCAAGACAGATGGGGTAATTTCTGAAGGGTTTTTATTGGAAGAAATAAATCCAAAAAAAACCTGATAAAATCACAATAATTCGTTTACTTTATTGTCCCTCCTCAATCGTGGGGCGGGTTAATGGTTGTAATATGGCAAGAACATCAACGGCCGAAAAAACGGCAAGCAAGAAAAAATCTACGACAAAACCTGAAGTGGAAGAGACAGTTATTAAATCTGCAAAAAAAACAATAGGTAAAAATAAGAACGGACATCCCGAATCTTCATTTTCAGTGGAGCAGCTCACAAGTAGTCTGAATGACTATTTTGGATTCAGCAATTTTAAAGGATTGCAACTTGAAGCTATTCAAAGCCTGCTGTCGGGAAAGGACACTTTTGTGATAATGCCCACCGGTGGCGGCAAAAGCCTTTGCTATCAGCTTCCCGGACTGATATGCGAAGGGGTGGCCATTGTAGTAAGCCCCCTGATTGCATTGATGAAAAATCAGGTAGACCTTGTAAGAGGCTATAGCAGCGATGACGATATAGCACACTTTCTAAACAGTACCCTCAACAAGTCGCAGCAAAAGGTTGTTAAAGATGACCTTCAGAGTGGCAAAACCAAATTGTTGTATGTTGCCCCCGAAACCCTTACCAAACAGGATAACCTTGATTTTTTCAGCGACCTGAATATTTCCTTCTTTGCGGTGGATGAAGCACACTGTATTTCGGAATGGGGCCACGATTTCAGGCCTGAATACCGGAGGTTAAGGGAAATGATGGATAAAATTAATGAGAAGATTCCCGTTATTGCCCTAACTGCCACCGCTACGCCAAAGGTTCAGAGCGATATCGTAAAAAACCTTGGCCTTCGGGATCCCAACATTTATATCAGTTCATTCAACCGGCAGAATCTATATTACGAGGTCATTCCAAAGGTCAAAAAGGAACAAACTATCAAAAGTATGGTCCGCTTTATTTCTCAAAACAGGGGAAAAAGCGGAATTATATATACCCTGAACAGAAAGACAACAGAAGAACTGGCAGAAGTACTGCGGGCAAATAATATTAAAGCAGTTGCTTACCATGCGGGCCTCGAAGCTAAACTCCGCGCAGACAGGCAGGATCAGTTTCTGAACGAAGAGGTTCAGGTAATAGTAGCAACCATTGCTTTTGGAATGGGCATTGACAAGCCGGATATTCGGTTTGTAATTCACTTCAACATCCCGAAAAGTATTGAAAACTACTATCAGGAAACCGGCCGGGCAGGCAGGGATGGGCTTGAGGGAAAATGCCTTTTGTACTATAGTCATGCCGATGTGGCCAAACTTGAACACCTGATGCGCGACAAACCGCTGAGCGAGCGTGAAGTAGGCGCACAGCTCATCAACGAAACCGTGGCCTTTGCTGAAAGCAGTGTATGCCGCAGGAAAATCCTGCTGCATTATTTTGGTGAAGAATGGAATACCAATTTGTGCAAGGGAACCGGCGGTTGCGACAACTGTACCCCTAAACCCAAGATGGAAGCTATGGATGATGCCATCAAGGTTATGAAGGTGGTAAAAGCACTTGGCGAACATTTCAACATTGATTATACCATCAATATTTTAATGGGTAATCCTATACCACAGGTTGCCATGTTCCGGCATAATGTATTGCCTGAATTTGGTATTGGTAAGGATAAGGATAATCATTACTGGAATAGCCTCATCAGGGCAATGTTGCTTGATACTTTGTTGAGGAAGGATATTGAAGAATACGGTCTGCTGAAGTTTACCGAAAAAGGCAAAGCATGGTTCAAAAAGCCAACTTCGTTCCAGATAGCCATGAACAACCGGTTTGAAGATGCCAACGAAGATGATGGCGAATACGAAACGGATGGTGCCGGTAGCAATGCCGCAGCAGATGAAAGGCTTTTTGAAATGCTGAAGGAACTGCGTCAGCGCGAAGCCAAAAAGCGCGGTTTACCTCCATTTGTAATTTTCCTCGAAAACAGCCTTCAGGACATGGCCACCATGTATCCTACCACCATGGAAGAACTGGAGAAATGTGCAGGGGTAAGCAAGGGAAAAACCATTAAATTCGGAAAACCTTTTGTTGAACTGATTGCAAAATATGTTGAGGAAAATGAAATAGAAAAACCTGAAGAGTTTGTAATGAAAACCATTGCAAACAAAAGCAGCAATAAGATATACATTATTCAAAATATTGATAAGCGCATACCCCTTGAAACCATTGCCAAAAACAAGGAGATGCGTCTTGATGAATTGCTTGAAGAAATGGAAAGCATTGCAGCGAGTGGCACCAAGCTGAACCTTGACTATGCCATAAATGATATGGTTGACGAATTGGATCAGGAGGACATAATTGAATACTTTAAAGGCTGCGATACCGCATCATTGGAAGTAGCGCAGAAAGAACTGAGTGACCTCAAGCTGACCTGGGAACAATTGAAGATTATGAGGATCAAGTTTTTGAGTGTATATGGCAACTAACACTTGATATTTTATCCTAATAAATTACTAACACGGGATTCCATTAACTGGCATCCCGTTTTTATTTTCCTGCAGACAAGGGATAGGCCAAACTTCTTTTCACTTCATTCATGACAAACCCGCTTTGAACGGTACCGATATTGGGCAGGGCCGCAAGTTTATTGGTCAAAAAATCATGGTAGGCATGAATGTCGGCCACAGCTACCTTTAACAGGTAGTCGTATGTGCCGGTAAGGTGCATGCATTCCATTACCTCTTCAATTTGTACAATGGCTTTTTCGAAATCCCTGAGCATGGGCTTGCTGTGTTCTTTTAGCTGCACATTGGTATAAGCAATCAATGCCCTACCAATTTTATCTTTATTTAATAGTGCCTTGTAGCCCTCAATTACCCCTTCTGCCTCAAGGCGTTTGATACGCTCGTAAACCGGAGTGACCGATTTACCGGTTTTGTCGGCTATTTCCTTATTTGTCAATCGGGCATCATGCTGAAGCAATTGGAGAATCCGGATATCGGTGGTATCAAATATTAAATTTTCCATCAGAAAAATTTTCGGTTTTACACTGGAGGCAACGCACTAAAAAGAACAAAAGTATAAAATATTGATTAAAATTAGTTTTATAATCTACTTTAAATGACATTAATAGAATTTTAGGCTTATATTATGGAACTTTGTAGTATTAAACGATTGCACAATGAACAAAAAAGATCACCTCGCCCCGGAAAGCCTGATGATGAGCTACGGAGGCGCGGTAAAATGCCCGATTTATCAAACATCAACCTTTGCATTCCATAGTGCCGAAGAGGGCAAAGCCTTTTTTGAACTTGCCTATGGCAAAAGGGAAGATAAAACCAGCAAGGGTCCCGGACTGATATACAGCCGGTTGAACAACCCGGATATGCAAATACTGGAAGAAAGGCTGACCCTGTGGGATAAGGCAGAAGCATGCGCCACTTTCGAAAGTGGTATGAGTGCCATAGCCACTGCCATCATGGCGCTGCTGCAACCCGGCGATGTATTGTTGCACAGCAATCCGGTATACGGA
>JALOMX010000366.1 GCA_025455245.1 Chitinophagaceae bacterium | reverse complement strand
CCGCAAGGATAAACCCGCTCATCAAAAATGAAATGATTGTTTTCTTCATGTATCTGACTTTTTATCTTAAATTAAAATTTTTCACGATTCGTTTTTCAAACATCCTGCAAGTTCATCCATCATGTCCCGGCTGCCGATAAACATCGGGCTGCGCTCATGAAGGTCTTCCGGTACGATGTCAATAATGTCCACTTCTCCATTGGTAGCTTTTCCACCCGCAAGCATAACAATAAAGGCCATTGGATTACATTCGTACATCAGCCGGAGTTTTCCTTTAGGCCTTGAAATAGTACCAGGATACATAAAAATGCCCCCTTTGATCAGGTTCCGGTGAATATCGGCTACCATACTTCCAATGTAGCGCTCGGTGTATGGCCCGCCTTCTTCTTTGGTTTTCGCTTCACATATTTTTAAATAATCCTGAACGCCTTTTCTGTACTGCCCGAAATTGCCGTAGTTGGCGCTGTACACTTTACCGGCAGGAGGACATGTTATATCAGGATGGCTCAGGCAAAATTCGCCTAATGAGGGGTCAAGGGTAAATCCATTTACACCCCTGCGGGTGGCATATACCATCATGGTACTGCTGCCATAAATCACGTATCCTGCCGCCACAATCATTTTCCCGGGCTGCAAAAAATCGGCTTTGGTTGCCGGGCTGCCGAGCGGGCTTACTCTTTTGTAAATACTGAAAATAGTACCAATGCTCACATTCACATCAATGTTTCCGCTTCCGTCAAGTGGGTCCATCAGCAGCACATATTTGCTGTTGTTGCTGATGGGATCATCAAATACCACAATATCATCGTTTTCTTCACTGCCCACCCCTGCACAGTAAATACTGTGGTTCAGCATGTCGATCAAAGCATCATTGGCAAATTCATCGAGTTTCTGCACCTCTTCGCCCTGTACATTTTCCTTACCCATCGCACCAAGGATATCCGCAAGCCCGGCCCGGTTCACCTCAACATTGATCCTTTTGCAGGCCAGGCCAATACTTCTGAGCAAGCCGCTCAGTTCGCCTGTTGCTTTTGGAAAGTTCCTTAATTCCTGGATGGTAAATTCATCCAGGGTCATCAGTTTTCGTACCTGGTGCATATGTCGGATTGATTGGTAATCTTATGAGCAGGGCGCAAAGTAAGTGAATTTGCGATACAGGTATGATCTTATTCGTTAAAGGCTTACTATGTTTGCGGACCGTTGGGCTAATCAATTTCCAACCGGGTATCAATGATGGAGGTGTTCAAATTTGGCGGTGCCAGTATCAATAGCATCGAAAGGATTCAAAATGTTGTTTCTATTGTAAAAAACCATGAAAAACAGCCGCTGTTGCTTGTGGTAAGCGCCATGGGCAAAACCACCAATGCCCTTGAAAAAGTGGCCGAAGCGTTTTTTGAAAACAAGCAGGGTGAAGCCTTGCAATTATTTGAACAGATAAAAACCCAGCACCTGAACATGGCAAAATACCTGCTGGTAAAAGAGTTCCTTTCGTTCAGTGCAGCATTTGGTGATATATGTACCGAAGCAGAATGGCTTTTACACGACCGGCCGGTCCGGGGATTTGATTATTATTATGATCAGATTGTTTGTCTTGGGGAGTTGTTCAGCACACTACTGATTGCCCATACGTTTCGGGAAAATGGTTTGCCAGCCGAATGGTTAGATGTCAGGGATGTTCTGAAAACCGACAACAACTTCAGGGATGCAGGAATTTTATGGGAAGAAACCGGCAGCATTACCGAAAGCCTGCTGAAGCCAATGCTTCAAAATAAAAAATTGGTAGTCACCCAGGGGTTTATCGGATGTACTGATGAAAATGAAAGCACCACCCTTGGCAGGGAAGGAAGCGATTACTCTGCTGCCATTTTTGCAAACCTGTTGAGGGCAGAGAAGGTAACCATCTGGAAAGATGTGGATGCCGTTCTGAATGCTGATCCCAAACAGTTTCCCGAAGCAGTCCCCATGGCAAACCTGAACTATGATGAAGTTGTAGAAATGGCCTATTACGGCGCACAGGTCATTCACCCGAAAACCATAAAACCACTTTTTAATGCCGGCATTCCCCTGCAGGTTAAATCATTTCTCGACCCCAATTTGAAAGGGACCCTCATTGAAGGGAAAAAACAAGGGGCCCTTCCACCCATCCTGATCCGAAAATCAAAACAGGTTTTACTTACATTTCATACGAAGGATTTTTCTTTTGTGGGTGAAAAACCCGTAGGCCAATGGTATGCCATCCTTGAAAAACTGCATATGCGGCCCAACCTGACCCAAAACGGCGCAGTCCGGTTAATGGCAGTTTTTGATGATCATCCGGAAAAAATAGGACAGCTTGCCGGCGAAGCGGAATCCATTTTTGATGTGATCGTGCAAAAAGACCTGACACTTTTTACCATAAGGCATTATACACAGGAGGCGATTCAACAATATCTGGGAAATAAAAAACCGTTCCTTGTGCAGCAAACACCCGAAACGGTTCAATATCTTTTTGCAGAATAACCTTATTCGTCTTCGTCCAGATCCTTTTCTGTGGGTTTAGGTTCCTCCGGTTTCGCATTTACGATAATGGTTTGCGAAAGCTTTCTTGGCACAGGTTTGTCCTTAGGCGCCATCGCCGGTTTCCAGTTTGGCAACCCTTCAAACCGTTTAATAATCATGTTGTTCATTTCGTTGTTTACGGTTGCCTTATTGGTAAAAACATTAACCACTTTTCCGTCGGCTTCTACAACAAATTCAACCTGAACAAATGCCCTTTCCTTGCCCTTGGGCATAAACTGCGCAAGCTCTTCGCCCATTTTTTCTATAAATAATTTAAAGGCATCTGCCCCTCCGGGAAACTGCGGCTGCGAAATGATAT
>JALOMX010000061.1 GCA_025455245.1 Chitinophagaceae bacterium | reverse complement strand
CTGGGAACTGGGCAACCTTGAACTGGGACATACAAAAAATCTGGACAGTGTGCCTTTTGATGCCATGAGAAATTTTATCAGGCAAGGATATGCTATGGGGGGAGTCATTACCATCAGCTGGCATGCCAACAATCCACTGACGGGGAAATCTGCATGGGACCCCACACCGGGCACAGTTACTTCCGTTCTTCCCGGCGGTGCAAAACACGCCCTGATGATGGATTGGCTGAAACGGGTAGCTGATTTTCTTGAGAGCCTTAAGGATGCTAAAGGGAATGCCATACCGGTGCTGTTCAGGCCATGGCATGAACTAACAGGCAACTGGTTCTGGTGGTGTCAGCATGGCAGTACACCCGAAGAATTTAAGGCCCTTTGGAAAATGACATTTGATTACATGGTGAACGACAGAAAACTCAATCATCTGCTTTGGGTATACAATACATCGGGCTTTGATAGCAAGCAGCATTTTCTGGAACGTTATCCGGGAAGCAATTATGTTGACATCGTCAGTTATGATGATTATCAAAACGAAAATCAGATTAAGCAGGAAGGGAATGATTTTGTGAAAAAAAACAGGAATATGTTATCCATCCTGCAGTTGGTTTCTGAAGAACAAAAAAAACCAATGGCTATTGCGGAAGTCGGATTTGAAACCATTCCAAAAAGTAATTGGTGGACCAATGACCTGCTGCCATTATTAACCGATTACAAGGTAAGCTATGTAATGCTTTGGCGTAATGCCGGAAAAATGCCCGGCAAAGAAAAGTTGCATTACTATATACCCTACCCCGGCGATGTGTCAGCAGATGATTTTAAAGTTTTTTCACAGCATCCGGCTATATGGCTTTCAAATAGGGTAAAGGGAAATATTTTATATAAAAATAAATAATCATAAGCAAGCAGTCGAAGGCCGGTTGTTTCTACACCCGGCTTATTTTAAAAACGAATTATGACAGAAACAGGTTCCATAATACTAAAAGAAAAAATAGGCTATGGCCTTGGTGATGCAGCATCTTCCATGTACTGGAAAATATTTGGCATGTACCTGTTGTATTTCTACACCGATGTATTTGGCATTACGGCAGCAGCAGCAGGCACCATGTTTCTCATAACCCGTGTGTGGGATTCACTCTTCGACCCGGTGGTAGGGGTAATGGCCGACCGCACCAATAGCAAATGGGGTAAGTTCAGACCATATTTATTCTGGATGGCTATTCCATTTGGGCTTATTGGCATTCTTACCTTTTACACGCCTGCATTATCTGCCGGAGGCAAACTGGTATATGCTTACATTACTTATTCACTCATGATGATGGCTTACTCACTCATCAATGTTCCTTACGCATCATTACTCGGTGTAATGTCACCTGATGGAAAACAACGCACAGCACTTTCATCCTACCGGATGGTATTTGCATTTGGGGGCAGTTTGCTATCACTCTGGCTTATTGATCCTTTGGTGCATTTCTTTTCCAAAAGCAATTCCGTTCAAATGGCATGGACCTATGCCATGATCGTTTTTGCACTGATCAGTACCTTATTTTTCTGGGGTTGCTTTTATCTGACCAAAGAAAGAATTAAGCCCATTCAGGATCAATCGCATAAGCTGAAAGATGACCTTACAGATCTGTTTAAAAACAAACCCTGGTGGATATTGCTGTGTGCTGGTGTGGCGGCACTTATCTTCAACTCCATTCGTGATGGCGCCGCGGTATATTACTTCAAATATTTTGTAGGAGAAAATGGCAACGACGCCGTAAAGCCTTCCTATATACCTGATTCTCTTACGCTGGTTACCGTGTACTTGCTGTTGGGACAGGCAAGCAACATAATTGGTGTAATAGCCGCTACTCCTGTTGCCAACAAAATTGGAAAGAAAACCACCTTCTTTCTGGCAATGACCCTTGCAGCTGTTTTGAGCATCATTTTTTATCTGCCCGGAAAAGACAATATCATATGGATGATGGCATTACAAATATGCATCAGTATTTGTGCAGGCAGCATTTTCCCTTTGCTGTGGTCCATGTATGCCGATATAGCCGACTATAGCGAATGGCAAACAGGCCGAAGGGCAACCGGTCTTATTTTCTCATCTTCATCCATGGCCCAAAAATTTGGATGGACCATTGGTGGAGCTGCTACAGGCTGGCTGTTGGGTTTTTACGGATTTGAAGCAAATACCGTGCAGGAAGCAACTACACAGGGCGGTATCAGGCTCATGCTGAGTTTATTACCGGCAGCAGGCGCCGCACTCTCCGCAATCTTTATCCTGCTCTATCCCCTTAGCGAGGAAAAGGTTCAACGAATAGTAAATGATTTGAATACGAAAAGAACGCAACACGATACAACGATATTAAATCATGTTTAATGAATGATTATATGGAAAATCAATTCAAAAAAAGATTGAAGCAACTGAAGGAAGCTCAATGCGAACTGATAAAAAAAGTAAACAGAAAAGAAAGTTTAGGCAATGGCGTGTATGAACGATATATAAACCCTGTACTGACTGCCGCACATGCACCGCTACACTGGCGCTATGATCTGAACTTCCGAACCAATCCATACCTTATGGAGCGATTTGGCATTAATGCAGTATTGAATGCCGGCGCCATAAAATGGAATGGAAAATACCTGCTGATGGCAAGGGTGGAAGGCAATGACCGTAAATCATTTTTTGCCGTAGCGGAAAGCGATACCGGAATTGATCAGTTTCAATTCTGGCATACGCCAATCGTAATGCCCGAAACGGAGAACCCCGATACCAACATTTATGACATGAGGCTGGTTGCCCATGAAGATGGCTGGATTTACGGCCTTTTCTGTACAGAAAGAAAGGACCCGAATGCCCCACCTTTTGATCAATCTATGGCGGTGGCCCAATGTGGTATTGCACGCACTAAAAATATGATTGATTGGCAAAGGCTGCCCGATTTAAAAACACCTTCGCCTCAGCAACGAAACGTGGTGCTTCATCCGGAATTTGTGGATGGAAAGTATATGTTTTACACAAGACCGCAGGATGGATTTATTGAGGCCGGAAAAGGCGGTGGTATTGGCTTTGGTTTTGCAGATACCATGGAAGGAGCGGTGATAAATGAAGAATTTATATTGGATCCAAAACAGTACCATACCGTGTACGAAATGAAAAACGGATTGGGCCCTGCACCCATTAAAACCGCTTACGGTTGGCTTCACCTTGCGCATGGTGTTCGCAATACGGCTGCCGGGCTACGATATGTTTTGTACCTTTTTATGACAGATCTTGAAAATCCGGGAAATGTCATTTTTAAACCGGGAGGGTACTTTATGGCACCGGAAAAAGATGAACGCATTGGTGATGTTTCGAATGTACTTTTCAGCAATGGATGGATTGTGGATGATTTTGGAAAAGTACTGATTTACTATGCGTCAAGCGATACCCGTATGCATGTAGCTGTAAGCAGCATTGACAGGCTTTGCGATTATGTAATGAACACGCCGCCCGATGGTTTACGTTCTGCAGCTTCTGTTGAAACCATTTTGCATATAATTGAAAGAAATGAAGCGGTGCTTGCTGCGGAAGCCCCCGAAGATAGTGTAACACATCTGGTAACTGATTTATAAATGACAATAACGGAAACTTGCGACATAACAGCCCATGTGAAAGGTTTGCTGCCGGATATGCAGCAGGAACTTGAACGCATCCTGAATTTCTGGACACGGGAAATGCTGAGCGAAGAAAAAGGGAACGTAATAGGTGCAATGGATCACTACGGTAAAAAATTTCCGGATGCACCCAAAGGGGCTGTATTGTATGCCCGCATTCTCTGGACTTTTGCAACAGCTGCACAGGCAACAGGTAATACATCCTATGCAGCCACCGCAGAAGCTGTTTACCAATATTTCAATGCCCACTTTTTCGATCAGGACTTTGGAGGCATATACTGGAGTGTAGACGCCAAGGGACAACCGTTGGAGACCAAAAAACAAGTATATGCACAGGGTTTCGGCATTTATGCACTTTCAGCGTTTTACAAACTTACCGGTAATGCACATGCCCTGAAGCAAGCCATTGAGCTGTACGAGTTACTGGAAGCAACATGCTATGACCCAATGGAAGATGGCTATATAGAAGCCTGCAACCGAAACTGGGAAACAATAGATGACCTGCGCCTGAGCAGCAAAGATGCCAACGAAAAAAAAACCATGAATACCCATCTGCATGTATTGGAAGGGTATGCACAGTTATATAAGGTTTGGCCCGATGCCGGATTGAAACATCAGATCAAGCAATTGCTGATGGTATTTCGGGATAAAATAATTCAACCGGCCACGCATACCATGGGGCTTTTTTTTGATGAGAATTGGGAGAGAAAAGACAACCTTATATCCTTTGGACATGATATTGAAGCCTCATGGCTATTGCAGGAAGCCGCAGAAAGCATTGGGGACAGGGATTGGATACAATGGAGCAAAAAGAATGCCATAATGATGGCTGAGGCAAGTACCAAAGGGATAGATAAAGATGGTGGTATGTGGCACGAATGGGATAATGCCACCCAACATCTTGTAAAAGAAAAACATTGGTGGCCACAGGCGGAAGCTATGGTAGGCTTCATGAATGCCTGGCAAAACTCAGACGACAACAGTTTTCTGGAACGACTGATGGATAGCTGGAAATTTATTCAGCAATACCTGATATTACCGCAATATGGCGAATGGAAGTGGGGTGTGTACGAAGATTATAGTCTCATGGAAAATGAAGATCTTGCCGGATTCTGGAAATGCCCATACCATAACGGAAGGGCTTGTCTTGAATTGATACATCGTTTACAACATTATTAGCACGGAAATATAATCATGTAATCTTATTTGAAAGCGCGCAGGTACCGGAATCAAATACAAAAAGCTTAGCTTATGAAATTAAATAATTACACCAAACACGTACACCTGATTCTTTTACTGCTTTGCGGACTGCAGTGGGCATTTAGTCAGGCACCTGTAATTCAACAGGTTACTCCCGTTGCTACCTCTGTAGGAAGGTTTCAAAAATTTGAAATAGCCATCACGCTGACAGCAGGCTATTCTAATCCCTACGATTACGATGAAATTTTAGTATCAGCGGAATTTACAGCACCTTCAGGAAAGAAGGAAGTGATGGAAGGATTCTTTATGGAAAACTATACCCTAAACACAAGTACCGGGAATATCACCCCTACCGGAGTATCGCAGTTTATGGTAAGATATGCCCCATCTGAATTGGGCACATACACTTATAGGGTTACATGTACAAATACACAAGGAACTGCCAATGCTGATGGATTCAGCTTTCAATCGCAGGCATCTTCAGCAAAGGGATTTGTACGAAAAAACAGTACAAATTATCTCAACTTCGATAATGGACAGCAATATGTGATCGTTGGGCAAAATTTATCGTGGCAGCAAAACAATAAATACCTCAATTACAAAACCTGGACCGACCGCCTATCGGAAAACGGCGCAAACTTTATAAGGCTATGGCAATGTGCATGGGGGCTTGGTATTGAATGGAGCGGCACTCCTTATAATGGCCTTAAACGCTACAGCCAGGTAAATTCTTTTTACACCGATAAACTCCTGGAAGAATGCGAAGCAAAAGATATTTATATGATGCTTTGCATTAATCATCATGGCATGGTTTCCAGTACGGTAAATCCCAACTGGAATGAGAACCCTTACAAATCAACCAATGGCGGGCCTTGCGTAAATACCTGGGATTATTTTATAAACAGTACAGCCAAAGCTTTGCATAAAAACAGGTTACGCTACATCATAGCCCGCTGGGGTTATTCACGCAACATCATGAGCTGGGAGTTATTCAATGAAGTGGAATGGACCGATAATTTTCAAACCTATAAAAATCAGATTAAAGACTGGCACCAGGAAATGGCCGCTTACCTGAAACAAAAAGATCCCTTCAAACATTTGGTAACGACAAGCTATGCCCATGATAATGAAGACCCGAATACATGGAACCTTCCCGAAATAGATTTCACCCAAACACATTACTACAATGGTTCAGCCAATGTCGAAACAGTTTTGGTCAATGGCGTTCAAAGTTATCTCAATCAATTCTCCAAGCCAACCTATACAGGCGAATTTGGCATAAACACATCCCAATCAAATTTATCATCCATCGATCCCAATGGCATTCATATTCATAACAGCCTGTGGGCTACCCTGTTCAGTGGGGGCATGGGTACAGGAGCTACCTGGTGGTGGGATACGTATATAGCGCCACAAAATCTGTATTATCATTACAAAGCACCCGCGATCCTGGCCAATCAACTTCCGCTGCAGGCAGCCAATTATAAGCCTGTTTCAGGTTCAGTTACAGGTGGAGGCAGTTCTGATTTATCCATTTCACCGGGTGCCGGATGGGGCAAGCCACCGGCCAACAGTTTTACCATAAATGCAGATGGAGTAATGACACCTTCTGCGTCAAGCCTCAGCACGTATATGTACGGCACGCAATGCAAGGCCAATGAAAAAAACTCGCCAACTTTTTCAGTAACGTATCCCGCTTCCGGCGAATTCAGGGTACGCACAGGCAATGACATCTCAACGTTTTGTAATGCACAACGTGTTCAGATATTACTAAATGGTAACGAAGTGCTGAACAATCTTGCAACAGCAAATACCACATACACCATCCAGGTTCCGGCAGGTACGCATACCATTAAAGTTGACAATGCCGGCGGTGACTGGTACACCGTTTCAAGCTACACCTTTACCAACCTGGGTAAGCCACTCAATACCTATCTTTTAAAAAGTGCCGATAAAAAAAGAGTAGCCGGATGGGTGCATAACAAGCGATACAACTGGATTGATGCCGGCCCCGGAAAACCAGCACCACCGGTCATAACAGGTGCATCCATATCTGTCCCTGATATGGCCAATGGTAATTATGAAGTAAAATGGTTTGAATGTATAGATGGTACCGTTACCCAATCCTCAAACATACAGGTAGTGAATGGTACCCTTACTGTGCCCATTCCCAATGTAGCATGGGACCTGGCTTTCATGGCAAATGAAGCCACTACCCTGCCTATCAGGCTTGCCTCCTTTAAAGGCATTTATGAAAAACATCAAAATACTTTATTCATACAAATTGCGGCATCCGAAAACGTAGAGAAGATAATGGTTGAACGCAGTGCAAACGGATATGAATTTTCATCAATCGGAATGTTGCAGGCCGCAGCCAATGATTATCGGGGTAATCACACGTTTTATGATGCAAACAGAATAGCGGGAAAAAACTTTTACCGCTTAAAAATTACTGACAGAGACGGCAGCAAACAATACTCGGATGTTATTCTTATTCAACCATCATCAAACGAAACAGGTTTTCGGATTTACCCCAATCCGGCAGGTAACACTATTCATTTACTGGCAAATGACTTGCAGGATATTGTTTCATTAAAGTTTCAGGTACATAACAACATCGGTCAGGCGGTACTTTCATTGCAAATTCCGGTGCAAAATACCAAAGTAAATGAGCAGGTACAACTAACAGGATTACCAAACGGTCTTTATTATTATACCCTGTATGATGATAAAGGCATGATCAGAAAAAGTGATAAACTTATAAAAAGGTAACCACACTGTAGCCCATTGATGACAGTATAACAAACAACCAATTATGTTGTACTATATTTTCACCCTACGTTCCCTGATATTTTTGGGAATGAGTATCTTGTTGTTTTCAATAAAAGGCAGAACGCAACAACAAACTATGCATTTACAAAGGAACTGGGAGTTCAGGCAAAACGGCACTACAGTTTGGATGCCCGCAACCGTTCCGGGTTGTGTACACACCGATTTAATCCAAAACAAGAAAATTGAGGACCCGTACTTTAGAACCAACGAATCAAAACAACAATGGATTGGTGAAAAAGACTGGGAATACAGAACACGGTTTGACCTTTCGGCCGATATGCTGAAAAACAAATACCTGAATCTTGTACTTGAAGGGTTGGATACGTATGCAGATGTTTTCCTGAATGGAGAAAGAATATTGGATGCAGACAATATGCATCGTACATGGAAGATTGCCTGCAAGGATAAACTTAAACCGAAGGACAATATTCTGCACATATTTTTTCATTCAGTATTCAAAAATGGTATGGCGCTGAAGGAAAGCTATCCCATTCCATTGTTTCAATATGCCAATAATGATCAAACGATAGCGGACAGTATGATCAGCATATTTGTCCGTAAGGCGGGTTATCATTTTGGATGGGATTGGGGGCCAAGGTTTATTACAGCAGGCATTTGGAAACCCATTAGCATAGAAGCATTTAATGAAATTCATCTGGATGGGCTTCAAATCAGTACGCAGTCCATTTCAAAAGCGGAAGCAGGCATGCATGCCCGAATGGAAGTATTTTCAGATAGTGAAAACAACGTCGATATAATGCTTTCGACTGAAGAGCAGGAAGTGCATCAACAAAGGATTTTATTAAAAAAAGGATGGAACGATATCAGCTTTAATTTCTCCATAAAAAATCCAAGGCTTTGGTGGAGTAATGGCTTGGGCGAAGCAAACCTATACCGGTTTAATGCTACGATAAAATCAAAGGAAAAAATAGAATCAGAAAAAGAAATACAAACAGGAATCAGAACTTTACGGGTGGTACATGGACCTGATAAAAACGGTAAAAGTTTATACATCGAATTAAATGGTCGTCCTGTATTTATGAAAGGTGCCAATTATATCCCTATGGATATGTT
>JALOMX010000365.1 GCA_025455245.1 Chitinophagaceae bacterium | reverse complement strand
CCTCTGGATTACAGAGATATTCCTAAAAACCAAGGGGTAGCAAGTTTAATTCCATCCCGCCACCCGTGGTTTAACGTGGCCTGAGGATCGCGGATTGTAAAAGCCCAAGACGTTCGTCAACCATGTCGTAGAAGTGAAGTGGTGACTGTCCGAAGATAAATAAATCTATGAAAATACAATCAACAAAAACACTATTTATGACAGCAACAGAAAAAACAATTGGCATTAAATGGAAAAAACAAATAGGACTGGTAAGAGTTAGCCTGTTGACAGAAAAAATCTCCATTCTCAACAGGGTGTGCTATTCAAAAACTATGCTGCTGCCAGTTTTTTAACAGGAGGAGATTGTGTAACTTGTTCGAAATTCCTTAAATCAAATTTTTTTGTTCTTTTCTTCATGAGTTCAATCACTTCTTCTTCATTTTTAAAACATCCATTAATATTCACAACATGTTTGGCAAGCTTATCATAACGCCTTCCCATTAACCATAAAAAAATATGGAGATAATGGATTCCTGAAAAAACAAGCGTTTTTTTCTCAACCATTAAATCCAGGCATTGATGAAACATCAAAGGATATTCGGTGTAATGTGCAGCCTGCCTGAAATGATGAAATGCATGATAGCCGTCATTCCAGCACTTATGGTTGTAATTTGTATTGATACAAACCACGGTACTCGACAACTCGTCTTCAGGATGGTCAGGGTCTACAAAGGAGTGCTGAGCCCAGTTACCAAGCATCATGACAAACCTTGCAAAAAAGAATGGTACCGCAAAAACAACCATGGACGCCTTGAAATTCACAAACGACAATAATACAACCCCCGCAAGAAAAAGACCTTCGCTCCAGTTAAGCGGAACATAAAAACGAGGAAGTTTTTTACCGAATAAATACAGAAATGTATTCCTCCATCCCATGAAGAAGAATGTAAGCCAATACTTCAGGAAATCAGAAAGTTTATCCCGTTGATATCCCATAGTACTGCTTGTATCATCCGGCAGGTTTCCCTCAACATGGTGCATACCCATGTGATGACTCATATAGCTTTCTCCAAGATGGCCAAAAAAAGGACAAACAAACCTGAGCACATAGCTTTGAATCCACATGTAAGACTTCTTAAATATTTTGCGGTGCACAAGGCAATGCAACATTAGCCCAAAGGAACCTTTCAGTCTGAACTGTGATACATAGAAATAAGGAATGGCAAAGGCCCACCACCAAACGCCTTTAAGCAATGGTGTAAAAAGAAGAATTCCTGCAGGAATAACCACTACCTGAATAAGGGCTATCAAACGCATAAAAGGCAAATCCCTTTCTTCCTTAATAAAACGCATCAGAAAACTATCGAAGACTCCTCTCTTAAATGAGTCCTTACTGTATACCGGATCAGTGATCGGCAATGGAAATTGTATCATGCAACTAAAATCGGATACAAAATAGGTGATTTTATTGATTACCAAATCATTTATGTTTAAAACCCTTTGCTGATTATTGTGTTTTATTTGCATTATGTCGTACAAATCATTGGAAGAATGCCTGATTGATCTGGAAAAAAACGGTCACCTTGTAAGGATAAAAGAAAGAGTAGACCCCAACCTTGAAATGGCTGCTGTTCATTTAAGGGTTCACGAAGCAGGCGGACCTGCATTGCTATTCGAAAATGTAAAGGGATCCAAATTCAGGGCGGCTTCCAATATTTTTGGCACTCTTGAAAGGAGCAAATTCATTTTCAGGGAAACCCTGGAAATGGTTCAGAAAATGGTTGAGCTAAAAAATGACCCAATAAAAGCCATTAAATCGCCCCTTCAGAATTTGTCTGCAGGTATTTCGGCCATTAAAGCTTTGCCTTTAAAAAATCCTGTTTCCCGGCCTGTCATGGAAATGGAAATAAACATCAGTGAACTTCCCCTGATCAAACACTGGCCCATGGATGGCGGAGCATTTGTAACCCTTCCACAGGTGTACACTGAAGATATCGATCAGCCGGGCATTATGAAGGCAAATCTTGGCATGTACCGCATCCAATTAAATGGGAATGAATATGTAAAAGACCGTGAGATTGGATTACACTATCAATTACACCGGGGCATTGGTGTTCATCAGACCAAGGCTAATAAAAAAGGAGAACCGCTAAAGGTGAGTTGTTTTGTGGGCGGTCCGCCGGCTCACACAGTGGCCGCTGTAATGCCACTTCCTGAGGGCTTGAGCGAAATGACTTTTGCAGGAGTACTTGGAGGAAGGCGTTTCAGGTATTGCTACCGGGATGGATTTTGTATCAGTACAGATGCCGATTTTGTCATTACCGGTGAAGTAAATCCGGGTGAAAATAAACCGGAAGGCCCGTTTGGAGACCATCTTGGTTATTACAGCCTTCAGCATCCATTCCCGTTAATGAGGGTTCACAAAGTTTATGCACGAAAAAATGCAATCTGGCCGTTTACCGTAGTAGGAAGGCCGCCACAGGAAGATACAAGTTTCGGGCAGCTCATTCATGAAATGACCGGCGATGCTATTCCAAATGAAATACCCGGTGTAAAAGAAGTACATGCCGTAGATGCCGCCGGTGTGCATCCTTTACTGCTTGCCATAGGCAGTGAACGGTATACGCCGTTTTTACCAACAAAACAACCTGCCGAACTGCTAACCATTGCCAACCATATTCTGGGAACAGGACAGTTAAGTTTAGCAAAATTTCTTTTCATTACCGCTGATGAAACCAATCAATTGCACACCCATCATGTAAAAGATTTTTTTGAATATGTTCTTGAAAGAATAGATCTGACAAGGGATGTTCATTTTTATACCAACACAACAATTGATACGCTGGACTATAGTGGCACCGGATTGAATTCCGGGCCTTCGCC
>JALOMX010000060.1 GCA_025455245.1 Chitinophagaceae bacterium | reverse complement strand
GTAATTACAGGAACTTCAGCACCATTTTTAAAGAAGAACTTTGCCCTCAAATCATCTCTTGCCACCGTCGAATCCCAACGTTGCCCCCACATTCCATTGGGCCGGTTGTTTGTGGTGGCTTGCCCTGCGTTGCCAAAAGTCATTTCAAGTCCAAGGTAGGTACCATTCAGGTTTTTTTGCAGCATATAGTGAATCCGTGGGTCTTTTACATCCTGAAAAGCAGGATTCCTTCCATCCATCAGGTTGGCAATAAAGGCTGTTTGTCTGTAGGTTCCAATATTGCCGCGTAATGGACCGAAGAAGTTTGCATCACTGCCAATACCCACATTGGCAAATTTTACGGTTGCATTATCTGCATTTTGCGTAATAGCCAGATCGGCATAACGGATAACGCTGTCTGCATTGTAGTTGCTCTTATTGGTAAGGTGATGGAAGGAACGGGCCAAAACTGCGTAAACAAACTTTTTCCATTTATTTACATCGCCTCCGTAAAAGTATTTATCAGCTTCTGCAATTACGCTCTGACTTACATTTCCATCGGTACGATTGAATTCAAAAAGGGCTTCATGACAAAGTTTTCTTACATGCTCATACACCAACTCTTCGTCATCAAAATTGAAGGTAAGCAGGTTGGTATTAAAAGCTTCTTTTAAAATAACAGGTCCGTGGTAGTCGGTAAGCTGAAGCCAGCTCCATGCAAACAAAGCTTTTCCGATACCAACAAAATGCCATTTTTGTTCTTCGGTTGCCCATTCCATCATGCGGTTTACATTCTGGCCCATGTCGTAGTAATGAGTACGCCAGATGGATCCGCTCAGATCGGTATTCCCAATACCTGCGTTGCCGGGTCCGCCCATTCTGTCCCAGTTATCAAGGGCGCCGGTTACGGTAAAATCCTGCGTATAACGGCCAATAAACCTGATGTCACTTAAGGGGCCATGACCGGCATAGTTAGCAGCAAGAGTTGAAATGATTTGCGGCAAGAGGGTCTCAGGTGGCACCTTAACCGGGGCATTGGGGTTGGCATATGCATCATCAATCGTTTTTTCGCAACCCGAGCCTGCAAATGCCAGGGCTGTCACTATCACGAGGAGATATTTAATGTTTTTCATATTCTTCATAAGTTTTGTATTTAATGTATGGGTGCCATTTTTAGAAAGCGGCACGAATACCGAAGTTCCAGCTAACGGGGTTTGCAATGTTGCCATAATCGAATCCTGCAGCACCTACACCACGTGTAGCGGCTGTGTTACCATTGGTGGCAGGATCGGCGCCGGTGTAGTTGGTAATCAGTACAAGGTCATTTACGGTTACAAATACTCCGAGGTTGCGAACGAACTTCACTTTGTTAATCACCTTACTTCCAAATGTGTAGCTAAGGGTCATATCACGAAGCCTCATCCAATCCACGTTCTTTTCAATGAAGGCAGTAGGAGGCATGGTAGTGTAATAATCCTGCTGTAAATATGGAAGGATAGCAATATTATTTTTGGTAGGATTAGCGCTGTTTTGGAATCCATCGTTCAATACACCCTGAACAACGATTGGTGTTTTGCGGTCATCCGTCATTAAACTGCGTCCGCGTTGAGTCAGGAAGTTGTCGGTACCGTTGTAAATGTCGCCGCCATTGCGGTAATCCCATAAGAAATTGAACGACCAGTTTTTGAACCGGAAGGAGTTGTTGATACCGAGGGTGAAGTTGGGGTTGCGGTCGCCCTGAACGGTAAAGTTGGGGTCAACAAGCGGTAACCCGTTTGCAGGATTGATCAGGATATCGCCATTGATGTTGCGTTGGTATCCTGTAGAAGTGATGCTTGTGGTAGGACCACCAACAACCAATCCACCCCTTGTATTACCAAAGAGCCAGGTGTCGGAAATATAGAATTCCGGAACATTGCCCGGTAAGGAAAGTACCTCATTCCACATCCTGTTGCCGTTCAGTTGGATTGACCATCTGAAGTTTTTATTTTGGATGGGGGTAATGCCAATAACCAATTCCACCCCTTCATTACGCGTTGTGGCTGCATTCAATGTATTCAACACAAAACCGGTTCCGTAACTGCTGCGGAAGTTTTCCACGATCTGCCTGTCACACAAAGTATTGTAGTAGGTAGCATCAATGGACAGTTTGTCGTTAAAAAACCTGAATTCTGTACCGATCTCATAAGTCTCCTGGATTTCAGGAACAAGATCGGGGTTGTTGTTAAAGAACCCATACGAAAACCCTCCGCCGCTGCCGTTGCGGTTTTCAAAGCGGGGCTGATTGAGATACGGGCTGCTCATACGGGCTGTATTGGCAAGTGATCCCCTCAGTTTCCAGAATGAAAGAATCTTTCTTTGGGGATCAATATTCAACAGATCGCTCATAATGAAGCTCAGGCTCATACCCGGATAATTAAAGTTCCTCGACTTTTCGGGCATTACACTCGATGATTCATAACGATGACTATAGGTGAAATAAATTTTTTCGTCATAGTTGATTGCTGCTTCGAAGAAGCCTGCCACCGAGCGGTTAATGCTTTGGTTAGGTTCGCCAATCATGTTCCGGTTCAGGCGTAAGCGAGTGGCCGGGTCAGTGTTGTTTGAATCCCTTTTGGTAACATCTACAACCCTGTTTCCGGTGACAGCCCACATCTGCTGCTCATAATCCTGGTACATGGTACCCACCATAAGGCGTCCGTTGAACTTACCGATACTGTGTTTTGCAGTAGTGGTAATGGTATGGTTGTAGCCAAAATATTTGCGGGTATAATTGTCCTGCTGACCACGGGTTTGCAGGGTAATAACAAATGATTGGGGGTGGTAAAAGCCCCAGCCTTCAGTAGTGTAAGTATCATAGCCAAAACGGCCGTTTACACTCAGCCACTTGGTAGGGTTCAGGTTTACACCAAGAGTGGCCATAAAACGATCGGTTACATCATAACTCTCATTATTGAACGCATTCCAAAGTGGGTTGTCGGTTTCACCCTGCGGATCTACGGTGTTAAAAACCCCAAGCTTTTCGCCGTTTGGTCCCTGATAATTCCTGATATCATTGTCTGCAGGCCATGTCAGCAGGTTCAGCAAATAGCCGCCGGCACTCCTGCGGGGTCTTGTATACTTTGTATTGATATAACTAACCGCCGGAACGATTTCAAGCATTTTACCAATCTTGGTTGCATTGCTTAAACGAAGGTTTGTTCTAGTGTAATCATTATTGGGAACAACGCCGGACTGATCGAAAAACGAACCTGAAAGGCGCCAGCTGACATTCTTCTTGCCAAATTCAGCGCTCAGGTTATGGGTTTGCGCAAAACCTGTTCTGAAGAAGTTCTCCATGTTATCATAGGTCGGTTCATCCTGACCGCGGGCAGGCCCAAAATAGGTAAAGCTGTTTTCGCGGGTTCCATTGGTGCCGCCGGCCCATTTGGTGGTAATATCAGGCAGCCTGGTTAGTTCAGAAAAACGGAAACTATTGTCGTAATTAACCCTTACCTGCCCGGTTGGTTTTGCCCTTTTGGTGGTAATGATAATGGCACCCGAACTGGCCTGGCTGCCATAAAGGGCTGTAGCTTCAGGACCCTTTAATACTGTAATACTTTCAATATCATTAGGGTTAAGGTCGGCCATACGGTTGGTATAGTCATCGTTACGGTTTGGCCGGTCACTTGCGAGGCCGGTGGTAGCAGCACCTCCCGCTTGGTTGATGGATTCATTGTCCATTACCACACCATCCACCACAAAAAGAGGCTGGTTACTAAGGGCTATCGAGTTAAAACCCCTGAGTACAATGGTGGAAGAGGCTCCCGCCATACCATTGGTTGGGGTAATGGTAGCACCTGCAATCCTTCCCTGTAACGAATTGATAAAGTTTTCACGCTGGGTTTCCTGAATTTCGGTACCTGTTAGTTTTTGGTTTGAAAATCCAAGCTCCCTGGGCTTTCTTTTCATGTCCATGGAAACAACCACTTCATCAAGCTCACTCGAAACTTGTTTCATGTTGATAACCAATTCGCCGGAGCCAACTGTAACTGTCTGGCTTTCATAACCTACGATGGTGATGGTTAGTTTTTGTCCCTGAGTAGCACTAACCGTAAATGAACCGTTGGCTTCGGTTTTTACCTGGGTCTTTGACCCGACAACCTTAACTGTGGCACCTTCAAGTACTTCGCCCGTTGAGGCATCTTTAACCACACCTGAAACGGTTTGGCCAATTGCCTGACCGGATGTGGTGACCCAAAATACCGGGCAAATCACAAACAGGCCCACCAAAAGCCGGTAGAATCTCTTCATAAGTAGTCGTTTTAATTAGTTTTTTAATCTCGCAGCCTTTCTTTGCAGAGGGGCGGCTTATTTATATTCAAATGTACTTGTTAAATCCATTAACAGTGCAACTTTCTGCGGTTTTTTTATTAACGGTGCGTTTTTTAAATGGTGAATTTTGATTTTTTCTTTCAAAAACTTGCATAAATTACCAATCTGTATTGAATTATGAATGAAAATAGAGCAAGCAGGATAAGGGATGTACTTTCAAAAAGACAACTGGATATCACTATTTTACTTGAAAATGTATTTGATCCACACAATATTTCTGCCGTAATGCGTACCTGTGATTCGGTAGGTATTGGAACCATTCATACTTTGTATACACAACAGCCGCCGCACAATCTCACAGGATTCAGGAGCAGCGCCGGTACATGGAAATGGATCAAAACAGAAGAACATCATGATCAGGAAGAAAGCATTTTGTTTTTAAAGCAGAAATTTGGAAGGGTAGTTGCCGCCCATCTTCAACCCGATGCAACCCCGGTTTTTGAATTTGATTTTACAAAACCTGTCGCTATTGTTTTCGGCAACGAGCAAAACGGATGCTCTCCGGATGTGGTAAAAAAATGCGACGGCTCCATTTATATCCCCCAAACAGGCATGGTGAAATCGCTTAATATATCTGTTGCCTGTGCGGTAATCTTATATGAGGCTTTCAGACAAAAATTTTTTGCCGGACATTATAACCAACCTGCATTATCCGAAGATGAAATGAACCATTTATTTGCTGAGTGGTCAGACTACAAATCCATCAGGGAAAAGAAGATGAAAAAACCTTGATTAACTTTTGTATTGCAACAATAAGGTGCAACTTTGAAAATCTTAATTTGAGGAAATATGAAGAATATACTTGCTTTTATATGTGTATTATTTTTTATTTATAATGGTTACGCGCAGGATATCAAAAGCATTAAGGCGCCTGATCTTGTAAAGACATATGAATCGGGGAAAGGGGTAATGGTTATCAATTTCTGGAGTACATGGTGCAAACCCTGCATTGAGGAAATCCCCCATTTTCTAAAAGTGTATGAGGAGCTAAAAAGTAAAGGTGTAGAGTTATGGCTTGTAAGTCAGGATACACGTGAACTGTACAATAACGGAAAACTTGGTAATTATATCAAATCAAAAGAGGGTTGGAATAAAGCAAAATTGTTTTGGTTTGATGAAACCAATGCAGATTATTATTGCCCGATAATTGATAAGAATTGGAGCGGAGTGATTCCGGCAACATTGATTGTTAATCCGGCAAAGGGGTATAGAAAGTTTATTGAAGAATCAATGAGCGCTGAACAATTGATGAAGGAAATTGAGAAGGCGTTCTAATGGGTTTTATTGGTTGCTTTTGGGTTGTTCTTACAGGTAAATCATAAACCTATCTTTAAATGTAAAAACAAAGGGTGCAGATAGATTTGCAAGCACCCTTTGTTTTTTCATTCATTTTAAAATCTGTCGAAGACCAGTTATCCGGTTAAAAAGAACCCGGTGTAAATCTTAAAAAGAACTTTAAGATTTGCGCTTGATGGTACAGCCTATGGACTTAGATGTTTTAACGCTGATATCTTTACCTGAAACCAATTCGTCAATAGCAACTTTGGCATGATGGCGCTTAACGGCTGCTGCATCGGCAGGGCTGTCATCAATGGCGCCGTGATAAACCAACTTCTCAGACTTGTCAAACAAGAAAAGTTCAGGTGTACGGGTAGCGCCAAAAGCATCGGCAATTTCATGGTTTGTATCCACGGTGTAGTACCACTTATATCCTTGTGCCTTGGCATAGGCCTGCATTTCGTTAAAACTGTCATCCTTATCCCGATAGGCTTCATTGCTGTTCAATATGATTACCCCAACATTGTTCTTCAGGGCATAACTCATAATTTCATTTGTCCTTTCCTGATTTTTGATAACATAAGGACATGTATTACAACTGAACATTACAAGCACTCCGTTTTTGCCTTCGGCATCTTTAATGGAAACTTCTTTGCCTGAAATATCTTTCATTTTTATATTACCCTTTGGCATGGATGCACCTATTTGAAGCACCTCGGCAGGCATAAAACTAAAAAGGGCTAAAGCAGCTAATAACGAAAAAGCACTCAGTTTTTTCATAGAATAAAAATTTTTACGGGATAAAATTAGTTTGTTAACGAAACACACAAAACCCTCAAATGTTAAAAAAGGATTTTGTCTTCGGCATCTTCCTGCATAAGACGCTTTTTGCTTTGCGCTTTAATCGCTGTTATGCTCACATTTATTTCAAAACCTATAAGAAGGATCAGGGAATTAATGTAAACAAGGTTCATGATGATCAGTACAGTTCCGATGGACCCATAAACCTTATTGTAATTGGCAAAATTGTTGACCCACAGGGAAAAAAGCCAGGTGGTAAGGATAACAAGGCCTGAGGCAAAAATGGTACCGGGTGAAATGAGGCTCCATTTTACTTTTACGGCCGGTCCCCACCGGTATATAAAGGCAATGGTAAAATAAGTTACCATCAGTATGACTACCCAACGCGACCATTCAATAACAGACCGGAAAAAAACATTATCCCAGCCCATTTTCCTTAAAATCAGTGTTTTAATGGGGCCTTGTGTTGCCAGCAACAGCACCGATGCAATTATCAGCAGGATGAGCAATGAAGTCAGTTTAATCGCGGTCCACCTTTTGGCCATAAACCTGCTGCTTCTTTCTTCAAAGTAGCTGCGATCGAAAGTGTGCATGATGCCCATCATGGCATTGCTGCTAAAAAATACACCTGCCAGAAAACTAAAGGAAAGAAGGCCGCTGCGTTGGGTATTGAAAAAGTCTTTTATCACTTCCTCAACCAGCAGATACGTTTCTTCATTTTGCAATACATCACGAACAGCGCCCAATAACTGTTTTTCAAATTCAATGGCTTCGGGAAGATAGGGTACAAGTGTGCATAGAAAAATAAGGGCAGCAGGCAGGGCAACCAGAATATTGAATGAAATGGCCGCTGATCTTTCACTAAACCCGATCTTTTTTACCTGCTGAATAAAGAATAACATTACATCATATACCGGCATTCCCTGAAAGCCCGGCAGGGTAATCCTTTTGCTGTACTTAAGCAACTGCCTGATGATGGGCAACCTGATGATGAAGCGTTCTAACCTGTTCACTTGTCGGTGTTTTTGCCGGCCTTTTCCATACTGTCTTTTTTGGCCTTTTCTTTTATCGCTTTTCGTTTTAGCCACGCAGAAAGCGAATCCTGGTAAACCTTTGCTGCGCGATTATGATCCGTAAGGTTGGTTGTAAAGGTATGCCCTCCCATTAAATCGGCATTGGCCACAAAAAAGATATAGTCTGTTTCAGGGGCATTCAGAACCGCATCAAGGGTAACGGGAGAAGGAGTACAAATCGGCCCCGGAGGCAGCCCTCTGTTTACATAGGTATTATAAGGTGATGGGGTTTTTAAATGGGCGTACAGTACCCGGTTGCTTGTAAAATCCTTCATGGCAAAGCGGACGGTCGGATCTGCCTGCAAAGGCATTCCCCTTTTCAGCCGGTTTAAATAAACACTCGCAACTGTAGGCTTTTCATCTTTTTTATTGGTTTCTTCTTCTACAATACTTGCCAGGATATGAACTTCGTCTTTTGTAAGTCCTAAGGCATCTGCTTTGGCTTTTCTGTCATTTTTATTCCACCACCGCTCTCTTTCATCCAACAGTTTGGTGAGTACTTTTTGTACAGGCCATGTCCATAAAACTTCATAAGTATCCGGAATAATATTTGAAAAAAGGCTTGTGTCGGTCACTCCAAAATTTTTCAGGGAATCTCTATTTTGGATAAATACCATAATGGAAGCAGAGTCTGCTTCGATTGCCCTGTCGAGAACTTTTACCAGGTCTTTTGGAAGACGTAATTTGTTGATGACAAGCCTTACGGGTGTTTGCCTTCCGCTGCGCAAAAGAAAAACTATTTCTCTGACGTTCATGTCTTTCGAAATAGCATAGCGGCCCGGTTTGATACTTTCCCAATACTTCATTTTATCCGCAAGCCAATCAAAATGTTCAGGATTTTTTACAATACTGTCTTTTGCAAGAATGGACAGAACTGTCTCCCTATTGGCATCAACGGAGGGAATATAAATCATCCTTTCTTTTCCCTGAATACGGTTAGCAGGCGAGAGGAAACGGAAATAGGCAATCGCCATCAGGATTGCAACGATGCTTATAATGGCAAAGACTAATAGTTTTTTCATACATTTTTTTCATCCTGTACCGCTGTTAAAATGCAGCATGTCAGGAAAATCATCATAATTTCAAATAATCTTATTGGATATCAGCAATTGGAATAAGTTTCTGAAAAAACAAAGTTAAACGAAGTGGAACCAAGGTCAATCAGGTTTGCCTTTAGTTTTCAGGATTTTATGGACCGATTGTTTTTAAGGGATAACTTTTGCCTGCTTAAACATTATGGTAATTTTCAAAGAAAACCTTGAGACGACCCTTGT
>JALOMX010000364.1 GCA_025455245.1 Chitinophagaceae bacterium | reverse complement strand
GCTTTTTGAGCTTTTCAATGATAAGCCGGTAGCGATAGATATAAGCTCTTTTTGACATGGCGAAATGTTAAATGGTTGCCGGAACCTTTTGTATTGTTTCCTTTTAATCAGTATGGTACTTAAATTTTCCTGAAATCCTAAGTTAGCATCAATATACGACAAAACATGTCGCACTCCGGATTAAGATTTACTTACTTTGATAATGAAATGGATCATTCCGATTTATCGGAGGCTTTACCGTTGTGCTTTCATTTATGGCTACCTGCTAACATATCATGCGCATTTTTGTGACACTCTTTATACTTTTGACTCTTCCATGCCCGGAAGATAACTCGGTAGATATAGTTTTTTTTGAGCGTGGCGGCAAATGCCCGAAAAGTAAGCATTCCAAAGAAGCGTTTTAAATTATAGAAAGGCACTTTCCTTTCCAACATAAAGTAACATTGTGCAGGAAATATACACCCAATTCATTCAAGGCCTCAGCGCCACCACCACCATCGAATTTGTTGCCGTCATCGCAGGTATTATCAGCGTGATCTATTCCCGTATGGAAAACATCCTTGTGTATCCTACGGGACTGATCAACACTACGCTGTTTATTTATCTCAGCATCAAGGGGCAATTGTTTGGCGAGGCAAGCGTAAACCTGTATTACACCATTATGAGCCTGTATGGTTGGTGGAACTGGGCACGGCGCGACCGTGCAGATCATCACGTGGTTCAAATTGCACCAAGCAACAAAAAGGAACTGCTGCAGCAGTTTGTTTTTTTCGATGTATGCTTTGTGGTAATATGGGCATTGTTGCTGCTCATTAAAAAAGGATTTGCACCCGATGCCATTCCCTGGGCCGATGCACTGGCAAGCGCTTCTGCATTTACCGGCATGTGGCTGATGGCCCGCAAGAAAATTGAAAGCTGGTATTGGTGGATCATTACCAATATTGTTTCCATACCGCTATGGTTTGTAAAAGGGTATGTATTTACAAGCGTACAGTTTATGGTCCTTCTGGTGCTTGCGGTAGCCGGTTTGATTGAATGGAAAAGACGTCACCGGCTTGGCCTTGAAAGCTAATTCCATTCACCCTGACGTAACCTGTATTCAACAATCATATATGCACTGTAGTACCTGCCTATTTTTTCATAGGCTGTCATAATGACCACCTCCTGCCCGGGACTTGCTTCTTCTGCCTCTTTTACGGTAATGGGATAAAGCCTTGCATCGAGCGCCGCTACCGGCAGGTCGTCTTTTATTTTATCAAGCGGAATGGGTTTCAGTACGGTGATATTGCTGTCGTTTAGCGGCAGGCGGCAATCGGTTATCTGTCTGTTCAGTATGTCAAATTTTTTGCGGGCATCCTCAAGGCTTGTCAGCCCGGTAAATTCTGCTACAAACTGACGAATCAGTTTAAAGCTGCTATCGGTTTTTTCTTCACTGTGGTCAATGTAAGTTTTAGTTGCCTGTGGCCAATCAATCAGGCTCATGTATTGGGTGGTTTCAAACCGACAGCTACCCCTTACCTGATAGCCGTGGCTGCCTTTCATTTCTTTTTGAATCAGGTTGTCAAACTGCTTTTCGTGGGCAGAATAAATCACTTCCCGGATAACAGCACACTGATTTACAGATACTTCATTCTCTTTTTCCTGCGCAAGTAAGGTAACAGAAAAAAGCATCAGCGAAAGACATATACGAAATTTTATTTGAAAAAACATATCATTTTTCTTCAATCTAAAATTATGTGATTTAAATCAAACATTTTAAAAACCACGGAAATTTAATGTCCTTTCACTTGCATTTCTTAGAAAATGGCTCTACCTTGTTGGTCCACACAATTTTTTTTGACAGGATTGCAAAAAAGATAAAAACCACACCAACATGATCAACGAAGCCTTCCGGTTGCTGGAATCAGAGGTTAATTCATATTTTAATGAAAACCTGGAACCGGATACGGAAAAATGGGTTGTCATTGGAAATGTTTCCAAACTCGCCGACAATCCTGAAGCAGGCGGCAACATTGGATCTGAAAGCAGCCCCAAAGTTGGGGTGCTGGGATTGGTGAATGTTGAAGAAGATAAGGTTGCAAAAAATCCTCAGAATTATGTGCGGGAGGGTGGAACGATTTTTTACCAAAACCCAAGGATATACTTAAACCTTTACGCCCTTTTTGCCATTACAAACAGTAAGTATCCCGATGCTTTGCAAAATCTTTCATTGATCATCCGTTGTTTTCAGCGGACCAATGTTTTTGACAGGTCTACACACCCCGGTATGGAAACAATTGCACCGGGGATTGAAAGATTGACACTGGACTTGTTCACCCTCAATTTCGAGCAGGTTAATCACTTGTGGAGCACCCTTGGAGGCAAGTATTTCCCGAGTGTGTTGTATAAAATAAAAGTTGTTGCCATAGAAGATACTTCAAACAGGATAGAAGGAAAACTGATTGAAGAAATACAATTGAATAGCGGGCGCATGAAACGGTAAGGTTTAAATGATGCGGTATAAAAAAATATTCAGTGTTGCATTGCAGCATGATTATTACCCCGGCGGAAGTGGCGGGCAATACCGGTTTGTGCCCACTGCAGCCTGTACAGCGGCTATGCGGGCAGCAGGTGCATTTATGAAAACATGGAATAATGTTCTTTATTTAATAGTCCGTGTGGATCATTCAGGCAAACCGGTCAATCCATTGCCGGAGAATTTGCCTTTTGAGTTTTTTGCAGAACCCGCCGATGCCAATTTCTTTCAGTTTACGCATGTTGATATTCAGTCAGGAAAGTCAGTGTATTGGTTAAAGGATAATCCATTCCCGGCTGCTGTACCAACCTATTTATCACCTTCACCGGTATTTTTTAATGCTGCTTCAGGGTATCACCG
>JALOMX010000363.1 GCA_025455245.1 Chitinophagaceae bacterium | reverse complement strand
CGCATGTAAGTGATATGCCCGCTTTCGTAGAGTTTCTGGGCTATCAGCATTGTTTTTGCTACGCCATATCCAAGCTTTCGGCTTGCTTCCTGCTGCAATGTACTTGTGGTAAAGGGGGCAGCCGGTGTGCGCTTGCCGGGTTTTACGGTAATATCATTAACCTTATAGCTTGCACCTATGCAGCTTTTCAAAAAAGCTTCAGCGCCTTCCTGATCTTTAAATTTTTGACCTTCAGCTGTAAATGAAACTTCCTTTTTCTGCACATTGTCCAATGCGCTGAAGTCTGCCTTTACATGAAACTGACTTTCGGAAATAAAAGCATTGATTTCGCGTTCCTTTTCAACAATAAGCCTTACCGCCACACTTTGAACCCTTCCTGCACTCAGGCTTCGCTGCATGCCAATTTTGCGCCATAAAACAGGGCTGATTTCAAAACCAACAATCCTGTCCACTACCCTTCTTGCCTGCTGAGCATTCACAAGGTTCATGTTTACCGTACGGGGATTGGCAACGGCACGCTGAATAGCCGGCTTGGTTATTTCATGAAAAACAATGCGTTTGGTTTGTTCCGGATTGAGTCCAAGTACTTCGCACAAATGCCAGCTGATGCTTTCTCCCTCACGGTCTTCATCGCTTGCCAGCCAAACTTCTTCGGAAGATTTTGCCAGTTTTTTCAGTTCAGAAACTACCTTGAGTTTATCATCAGGTACAATGTATCTTGGTGTAAAACCATTTTCAACATCAATACCCATTTCATCCTTCTCTAAATCACGGATATGGCCATAACAACTCTTCACCGTGAAATCCTTTCCCAGGAATTTCTCGATGGTTTTTGCTTTTGCAGGGCTCTCTACGATCAGTAAGTTTTTTGCCATAAAGTTTTAACGACCGGGTTTTTTTAGAACCCTATGCGGTCAGTTTTGCGTTCAAATTCAGGGGCAATATTAGTGCACTTTCGAAAAATGGGAATTTTTTCCATGAAAACCAGAAAATATGCAAGATGGTTTTGAGGCATTACGGTTCATCTTCCGGGCAGTTCAGAATCCGGATTCTGCAGGTTGTATTTCGTTAGCTACGGTATCCTGACTGAAGAATTCAATGATCCGTTTTTTCACTTTATTATCCCGGTAAATTCCACTGTGACCAAGCCCTTCCGTAAAATAAAAATGAACATGATCCAGTTTTTTGTGCAGCAAAGGGTACACATCTGCAATAGGAGTGGTGGTATCGTGGGCATCATGCAACCATAAAATCCTTGCATTCACTTCGGGCACTACCCTGCTGATACTGAACCATTCGAGCGGTTTTCCGGAACGCTTTTTGATCAATCCCTCAAATGATTTCCGGAGATCATCAGGTAACTGCAGGAATTCGAAAAACTTATCTGCAGCAGTTGTGCTTTCGGTGGCCGGAGCAATCAGCGCAACCAGTGGTTTTTGAATGGGTGGATTTTCATGGAGTGCAAGCATAAGTGATAAGCCTCCAAGGCTGTGGGCTATATAGCCGTCAAAAGGGCCATGAGCCCCCATAATATCATGCAAAACCCGGGAATACAAAAGGGTATTCAACCGGTTTCCCTGACTGCTCCCATGCCCGGGTGCTTCGTATGCGTACACGTCATAGCCATAGTGCAACAATCCGCCAAGGTACCGGTCAAATGAGCCTACACTTCCTGCAAACCCATGTATAATCAACACCTTCCGGTCATTTGCAGGATTGGACCGCCATTTAAATCCGGTTAATTTCAAACCATTACTCTCCAGTAACAGGGGCTCCGCTTTATTAAACCAACCCGACTTTCGCTTCCTTCGCGGATTTCCATATGGCCTGGTAAAAAGATCGAAAGCCTCATAAGCCGCAAGTGACGGTGAAACCACGTTTAGCAGATTCAGCTTGGCCTTGTAATAACTGATAGCTAACTTCTGTGCCGGTGAAAGTCTGGGTATTGCCAAGGATCAAATTTTTTGCAAAGGTATCGGGCTTGTTTAAAAACCACTCCTTTTCTCTGTGCATAACAACATTTCAGCCTCATTACGGCATGGTTCCTTTTCATTTGATAGGTTTCATAACCTCATTTTACATTTTGAATACCAATACTGCTACCAATAAAGTAAAGGCATTCCGCCATAGACCGATGGAAAAATTAAACCTACTTTTGAACCGGTCGCAACTTCCTCATTTTAAGTTGAATGTATTTTTCCAAAAAATGAAAGTTTATGAAATTACCATTCACAGGTATTTTAATGATACTGGCTTTTGTTCTCCCTTTTTTTGCGAAAGCCCAAACGGAACCCAAACCGGTTTATGTTATTGTTCATGGGGCCTGGGGAGGCAGCTGGGCTTTTAAAAAAGTGGATTCACTCATGACTGAAGAGGGCTGTATTGTGTACCGTCCATCGCTTACAGGGCAGGGCGAAAGGGTGCACCTTGCATCGAAGGATATCGGGCTTTACACCCACATTCATGATGTGGTAAACATGATTTTATATGAAGACCTTCGGAATATTGTTTTGGTGGGGCACAGCTATGGAGGCATGGTTATTTCGGGTGTGGCAGACAGCCTTCCTGCCCGCATCAGGGAAATGATTTACCTGGATGCTTTTGTTCCCAAAAACGGAGAAAGTGCATTGGGTATGCGTGGCGCTTCGGCCGAACAAGCCAAATGGATGGCGCCGACAGGATTTATCATCCCCCAATGGGTACCCGAAGGAAAGCTGCCACCCAAGGATGTACCACATCCGATAAAAACCCTGACGGATACCCTATTTCTGAAAAACCCCCAAAGGCTTCTTATTCCCACTACCTACATCCTTACGGTTGATAAAGGAAAAGAGCCGGCTTCGGATGATTTTGCCGCAAGTTCCGAAAGGGCAAGGGA
>JALOMX010000059.1 GCA_025455245.1 Chitinophagaceae bacterium | reverse complement strand
CGCCATCCGATACTATGTCCTGCGGTCAGCATTAATGAATAATTAAAATATGCCATTTGTGTTTGATCTGATTCATAACAATTGCTGAATGCAGTTTGCAATCCCGCCTGTAAATAGGTGCCCCAGGGGAATTTGAATCCGAGGTTTCCACCGAGCCCCCATTCAATGGCATTGTATCCTTCCTGCTTAAATAAATTATTCGATTCTGTTTCGCCGTTGGCTGAAATCCTTACACCATTAATACCATATGAAAAATAAGGCCCGAGCGACAAAAACAAATCCGAACCTCCAATGGGCAAATACTCTTTTGCTTTTATACTTATCTCCGCATACTCCAGTTTTTCAGACTCATTGCTATAAAGCACATTATTACTTCCTGACTGAACATAAGAAAAGCTTCCAAGAAATGTAAGCCTTTTTGAATGAGGCTTTTCAAAGATCAGAGCTGCCCTTAAACCATTCCTCTGATCAAAGACCATATCGGCATTTCTGCGGATTTGCTGATTCGAAACATTGACACCAACTTCCATCGTTGGCATCCATTTATAATCATTTCTCTCCTGCGCAAACAGTATAAGTATTCTCATGGCTGAGTCTTTCGTTTTATAATTTCGGATTGAATATTTTTTAATACATCAATCAACTCAGCCAATCTGTTTTCATTGTTCAAATAAGTTGCTGTTTCAACTTTATTCAACTCATACAACAACAAAACCCTCCATCTATTAGCACCGGTATAACATTCCAAGGCTATTCCGCTTCGGGTATAAAATCTGTATTCGGTATAGCGGGCCGAATTAACATCAGTATGGGTTATTTCCTGTATGAATTCCAACCGCTTAATAAAGGTTTCAATTTCATCCTCATCTATATACTCTGCATGGGAAAGAGGAGCATCCGTGAATAAATTCCGGTTTAATCGCTGATCAATCCGGACACCATAAATTTTTCTCCCACTGATAATCTCTTCAAGTGTACTGAGATAAACAGCCACGTTTCTAATATTGCCAAACTCCTCCAGATGGTATTTTACCGGGGTTCGTTTATCCTTTAAACGGCGTCCAAAAATGCTCATAAATGTTGAATCGTACTGTACTACCACAGTATCAATCTGAGCCATGCCTTCCAGGGAAAGCGCCAATAATAAGGTTAGGTAGAGGTTCCGCATATTTTTTTATTGAAAATATGCTATTGTATAGAAAACAGGATAGCAAGCAAAAAACTTAACATGTAATAAACAAGTTCTTTAACCCTGCATTTCTAAAATATCACCGTCTGTAAAAAGCCTTCCCTCCGTTTTAGCTTTCACTTCTTCAATAGTTACCCCCGGCGCAAGTTCGCGCAGCTCAAAGCCGCGCTCCGTTATATCAAACACCCCCAATTCGGTAACTACCTTTTTTACACAACGAACACCGGTGATGGGTAAAGTACATTTTTTCAGGAGTTTGCTCTCACCGGCTTTATTGGTATGTTGCATCGCTACAATAATATTTTTCGCGCTTGCCACAAGGTCCATTGCCCCCCCCATTCCTTTCACCATCTTGCCCGGAATTTTCCAGTTAGCTATATCACCGTTATCAGACACTTCCATTGCCCCAAGTACCGTAAGATCAACCTTGCCTGCCCTAATCATACCAAAGCTCATCGCGCTGTCAAAAATGCTTGAACCGGGCAGCATAGTGATTGTTTGTTTTCCGGCATTGATCAAATCAGGATCCTCTTCACCTTCCAATGGAAATGGCCCCATACCCAACAAACCATTTTCACTTTGCAAAACTACACTTACACCTTCCGGAATATAATTGGCTACCAACGTGGGAATACCAATTCCAAGATTTACGTAGTAACCATCTTTCAGTTCTTTTGCTATTCTTTTAGCTATTTGATTTTTATTTAGCATGATTAAATATTCGAAATTTGAAGATTTGTGATTAAGAAATCCGGGATTAGAAGTTAAAAAAAACAAATTAAAACTTCACCCTTTTAACCCGCACCCTGCTCACTATACACCATTCAAAAACTGACTAAACCGCCTTCCTGACCGTTCTCTGTTCGATCCTCTTTTCATAGTTTTCGCCACAAAATATGCGATGAACATATATTCCGGGGGTATGAATATAATTCGGATCAAGTTCACCTGCAGGAACAAGTATTTCAACCTCAGCAATCGTCACTTTTCCTGCCATAGCCATCAGGGGATTAAAATTTCGTGCCGTATCCTTATAGATAAGGTTACCCAGCGTATCGCCCTTCCATGCTTTCACAATGGCAAAGTCAGCCTCAAAGGCGTACTCCATTAAATATTCCTTTGTTTCTCCATTGAAATTAAATGCACGTATTTCTTTTCCTTCGGCTACTTCGGTTCCCACACCTGCAGGTGTAAAAACTGCGGGCATTCCATAACCTGCAGCCATACAACGGGTAGCTAAAGTCCCCTGTGGAATCAATTCTACTTCAAGTTCCCCGCTCAATAGTTGTCTTTCAAATTCGGCATTCTCTCCTACATAAGAAGATATCATTTTTTTAACCTGCTTCTGTTTCAACATCAACCCTATGCCAAAATCATCAACACCGGCATTATTACTGATGCAAGTAAGATTCCTGACATTCTTTTTTACAAGGGCGGAAATACAATTTTCGGGGATGCCGCACAGGCCGAATCCGCCTAACATCAATACTGCGCCATCAAATATATCGCTAACGGCAGCCTCTGCATTTATTACAACTTTATTCATCGGGCAAGCTTTTCTTTAAACATAATTTAAAAACAATTGAAGGCAATGGACAAAGCCTGTATAAAATAACCCTCAAATTCCGGAACGTCAATTAGCCTTTTCGATTGAATCCATAACAGGGGCCGACGTATCTGACTGATTTGCTAATGAATCTGTAATTCTCGTCAGGGAATCCTGGATGGCAGCTTCTAATTGAAACCTTTTCTCTCGCTCCCTTTCGGCATATTTTGTAACCGAATCAATCAAAACATTGAACGCAACAGGATTTGTTTTATAGTATTGAATGCTTTGATTGAACAGATTTGAATCAATTTTATGAAGCTTCAAAATATCAAGATAATTCTGAACACGGATAGAATCAAAGTTAAAAAGTGAATCCCTTCCGGCGTAGTAATTTTGAAATTCATCTGCAATCATCATATCAAAAAAAACGAATTTCATCTTATCGGGGGGAAGCACATTTTCAGGATAGTCTTTGCATGATAAGGCGCAAGCAAAAAAGAGTATGGCTATTAAGTGGATACTTTTGGTCATTTTATAAACTATCTATTTCAATTGCTCCTTGTATTTGGAAGCATTGGAAAGATCAATCTTTTGTAATATCTCCACTGCCCTTGTTTTTTGATCAGGAGTTGCTTTCTGGAAAATTTGTATCAATTCATCGGCCTTGCTTTGCATAAAGAATTGCATAACCATAGTGTTGGGAAAATTTGAATTGAAGGTAAACAGGGTATTCAGGGTATTCATCATTTCTGTTCTGGCCTGCTGTTCATTTTCATAGTAATAATCAAGGCCTTTTCTGTAATACTGATAAATGGCATCGTGCATAAGGGTATACCGGGTGTTTAATAAATTCTCTGTCAGCCACCAACGGTTTCTCAACCCATCGAACTGCGTCCATCCGGAAATATTTCTTGCCTGAGGGGCATTGTTAACGATAAAAAGCGCTTTCTTATAGTATGGCTCACCTGCCGCAGGTGAAAAGCTGTCGAAGTCCATACCGAGTATGATATAAATATAGTAAGCAAAAATGGCGGTAAGGTTAGAAGCAGTCATATCTGAGCCTCCAATCCTGTTTTCATTGAATTCCACCGGCTGATATTCAATATATCTGAACACAACGTCATTGTCCTGCCAGTTAACCAATGGTGAATTATAAGAGGAGTTGTAAACGGGTCTTGCTGCCTGAACGGTAAGACTTCCGCCAAATACATTGGTCTCGATCTGCCGATCCAGATTCAGAATGAAATTACATTCAATTCTTTCATTTGGCTTAAAATTCTGATCGGTCCATTTACGGTTGTTAACAAGGTTGTTTAACTGTGTTTGAAGGGTTGTAAAAGTCCGTCGTTCAACGGTTGTACTGATCCGGTTTGCAATAACCGTAACTTTTGCAATCAATTCCTGTCCTGAGAGAACTGAAAAAAAATGAATGGATATAAAAAAAATAATCAGTCTCATTTAGTTCTGTAGTTTATAATGGCTTCCACAATATGAACGGCAAGTTCAGACTTTAATTGTAAAGAAAATTTAGCTTGCCCACCCTTATCATCAAAAATGGAAATGATATTGGTTTCTTCTCCAAATCCGGCACCTGCATCATTAAGAGAATTCAAAATGATCATTGAAGCATTTTTTGACTCAAGCTTTTTTAAAGCATTGCTTTCTTCATTCTCCGTTTCCAGTGCAAAACCTACCACCGTTTGATCCTTTCGCTTATTCAATCCACAATGTTTTAGGATATCGGGGTTTTCTTTAAATGAAATACCGGGAAAAACCCCACCATTATCCTTTTTCCACTTTTGGCTGTAAACTTCTGCAGGTCTGAAATCAGCCACAGCGGCTGAAAATACTCCAATATCAGCCTTTTCAAATAATGGCACGGTTGCATCAAACATATCATTGGCAGTTTGCACCCTGATGGTTTCAATCCCATTCAATGGTTTTAAAACAGAAGGACCAAGAACAAGTTGCACATCTGCACCTGCCAGAAACAATTCGTTGGCAACCGAAATCCCCATTAATCCACTTGAACGATTTCCGATAAAGCGTACAGGATCAATAGGTTCATAGGTAGGTCCTGCAGTTACAACTGCTTTTAATCCTGCGAGAGGGTTGTGCTTATAGGCAAGAATCCTGGTAATAGCTTGCAGAATTTCCTCAGGCTCCGCCATTCTGCCCTCTCCTGTTAAACCACTGCCCAATTCGCCATAACCCACGGGCAAAACCTTTACCCCATCTTCAATGGCCTGAAGGAGATTACGCTGGGTTGCCGGATGCTTCCACATGTCTTCGTCCATTGCAGGACTGACAAGTACCGGGCATGTAGCTGAAAGATAAACGGCCATAAACAAATTATCGCATTGCCCACTGACCATTTTTGAAAGTGTATTACACGATAAGGGGGCTATAACAAACAGATCAGCCCATCTTCCCAGCATCACGTGATTGGCCCATAATTCTTGACTCGCCAATTCAATCAATACCTCATGCCTCGTAAGCGTTGACAAAACCAATGGTGAAACAAACTCCCGTGAAGAGGGCGTCATGATTACCCTGACTTCTGCCCCGCTTTTAATAAGAAGCCTCACCAGCAATATTGTTTTATAAGCAGCAATGCTGGCCGTAATTCCTATTAAAATTTTCTTATGCCTGAGATGATGCATGAGCTAAAATAAAAAACGATAGCCAAAACAGGCTATCGTAAACATTATTTTCAATTCAAATTAACCAAAAAGATCCTGATCATTTTTTCTATAATAGATCTTATCATCTAAAAACTCACTGGTTGCAAGCAACGCCGGATTAGGCATTTTTTCATAAGCCCTGCTTATTTCAATTTGCTCCTTATTCTCGTGAATTTCTTCAAGACTGTCGGTATGGTTCGCAAACTCTTCCAGCTTACTGTGAAGCTCTTCACGGATAGAAATGTTAATCTGATTAGCTCTTTTTGAAATAATAGCTATCGATTCGTACAGGTTTCCTGTACGTCCTTTAATATCCAGAACATTTTTTGTTTCAACCGTGTTGGAAGTTCCCGGATTAAGTTGTCTCCTTATCCTGCTCATTTTTTATATTTTTTAATTGATTTTCAGTTTGATTTTTATATTTATTGACATCTGTAACAAGTTTGCTATCAGGGTAACGGTCTGAAAAATCAGCACATTCGTCCAATACTTGCTCAAAACGTTCTAATTGCTTGGCCGGAATACTCTTTTTGGCATATTCATAATAAGACTTAATGATCATAAGCTTATAATAATCACCATTTTCAGTATCAGGGAAATTGAATAGTAACTCGTTATAGGCAGTAGCTGAAGCCTTAAAATATCCAAGATTATAATACAATTCAGCGTTCCTTTTTTCCTTTTCTTCCAGTTTAGCCCTTAAACTTTGTATGATCTCCATTGCTTCCTTATTCTTTTCAGAAACCGGATGCCTGATTATGAAGGTTTGCAAATTATTAATTGCCTTCATGGTAGCCGTCTGATCGAGATCAGGCTTTGGAGATTGTTTGTAATAACAATAAGCCCTGATAAAGGAAGCCTCTTCTGCCCTGACACTTGTTGGGAAATTTTCAATAAAGCCCTTAAACAAGTTTTCGGCATTCAAATAATCTTTAGTGTAATAGTGGCAAAATGCATAATTCCAATAAAGATTTTCGAACTGTGCTGTACCTTTTAGTACCGGGAAAATATCCTCATAGACCAAAATGGCCTTTGAGTATAGTTTCTTTTCATAATACTCATCTGCCTTTTTTAACTTATACTCATAGTCGGTACTCTTCAATACTTTATTTACAGATGAGCAACCAATAAACAAAAAAGCCAAAAAGAGAAAAACTAAAATCCTCGACATAAAGTTTGCAAAAGTAACTGTAAGGCAGGAAATTTCCGTAATTTTTGTTTTTGTCGTATGTCTGCCTGAGTTAAAAAAGATAAAATTTTAATTTACCGGAAACACAAAAGGCCCCAAGAAGGGACCTTTTGTGTTTCTATTGGCAAATGAATTATTTAGAAGTACGATACTGAGGATGCGGAGGAGGAACATTGTTTGGTCCTTCTTCACCGGTGCAATCCTGCAGATCAACTGTGTTAGGATCTCCTGCTTCACCATATTTGAATACAAAACGGTCGCGGCTGATACCTTTCTTTTCGTTGAGATAGTTGATTACAGCGTTAACCCTATCCCAGCTAAGCTGCTGTTCACGCTTGCTTGAACCACCATGTCCAACAACGCAGATCTTACAATTTGGATTAGCAAGGATCTGAGAGGCTGCGGCATCGAGGATTGCAGTAGCACTGCTGCTCATACCGCTACGGCCACTTGCAAACTGAACGCTTGGTAAGCTACCAATGTTACATGCAGGAGCAGGAGGAGCAACAGGGATTTTGTTGCAGCACTCAGGATCCGGACACTTACCTACACCATCAGCATTTACAGGCTGGCAGGCAGTAGGAGTAATAAGCTCTTTATCAAGATAATCAGGAACACCGTCACCATCTGTATCACGGGTGCGACCGCGGGAATCCACAGGAGCTCCGGCCGGAGTATTCGGCTCAAGATCAAACTGATCAGGAACGCCATCGTTATCGGAATCTTCAAGCCATCCCTTAGGCATGTTCATCCTTGTAGGATTTGAAAGTTCTCCGAAAGGCTGAGAAAGTGGGTTATGCATCCAGAGAGGAGCAACACGCTTTCCTGAAAAATCACCAAGATCCTTTTTGATTTCGTCTTTTCCGGCTTGCTGACTTGCTTTTTTGCGGCCAATCAAACCAAGGTTAAAGTTAACTCCAATATTTCCGGTAAACAAGGCATCAGAATTAGGAGTATAAGCATTGGCAAGGCCAATAGCATATCCATCAATCCAATCCCTGTTCCAAACGGTGGTATACTTAAATTCAGCACTCAGTGTAACAACATCGCCAAGACGACGCTCAACACCCGCACCAAAGTTTACACCATGAACCCACTGACTTTCTGAAGTTGCATCATCAAAGTTGTTACGCCTTCCACGAACGCGGGCAGGAGTTTCAAAATCGGGCTCACCGTTGTTACGGCTTTCGTAATAGGTATTTAACTGATCGATAATGTCACCGCGCTTTTGGTCGAATTCAACACCGCGATAATCGTGGGGAGTACCATCGGTACCCAGCGCTTCAATACCGGTATTATAAATGATGGGCGAATAGCCTGCAACCAAATAATAGTTGTAGTTGCTTTGTTTGCGGTGGAACATAATGTTGTTCAAGCTCACAAGGAAGTCAACCGAAGGTGCCCACATTTCAGTTTTATAATAGTGTGCATAGCTTGTAAGACCTGCATTTCTGTAAACGTCCTGAACATTGTTAGGAAGGTTACGGATGTTTCCGTTTTTCTCATAAGACATACCTTTGATCTGACGATACATCAAAGAGGGGCGCACCGAAACTACATAGCCGATAGCTTTTCTGGCGCCAATACCAACACCCCAACCGGGAGCCGTATTTACATCGCCGAAAATACCGGAATAACCACCAAATACATTAAGCTGCCAGGCATCCCGCGGCTTGGGGGCAAATGGTGATGACGGCAACCCATTGGCCCATTCATTGTATTGAGCCATTTTTTTCGCATTAAATTTGGAGGAATCCATGAGATTGAGGGTTCCTGCCATTTGAGCGAATGCTCCACTTGTTCCAAGGGATACTAGTAAAGCCAACAGTGTGATCTTTTTACTTGCCATAGAAGTTAGTTAATGTTTATTTCCAAGGGTAATACGAGACAAAAATAGTATTGTGGGCGAAATAAAAAAAAAATTAAACCCGAAATGTCCATTTTTTATTGCCTAAATCCAAAAAACATAGCAGGAATACATAAAAATAAGACAATCAAGTGGTTATTTTGCACCCGACATGGCCGACTCCCCCGATTTTTCCATTATTGAAACAGATCTTAAACTGTTTGAAAAGCGCTTTAAAGAGGCAGTAAAAAGTAAAGTTGCCCTGCTTGACAGGATTACGCATTACATCATAAATCGAAAAGGGAAACAACTCAGGCCAAGGTTTGTGATTCTGAGTGCTAAGCTTTTCGGGCAGGTAAATGAAAGTACTTTTAACGCAGCCTCACTTGTAGAACTACTGCATACAGCTACCCTTGTTCACGATGATGTGGTAGATGAAAGCCTTGAAAGGCGTGGTTTTTTTTCCATAAATGCTATTTGGAAAAACAAAGTAGCGGTTCTTGTCGGAGATTATTTGCTGTCAAAGGGGTTACTCTTATCACTGGATAATAACGAATTCAGGGTCCTTCAGATTTTGAGCGAGGCAGTCCGTAAGATGAGCGAAGGGGAACTTCTTCAAATGGAAAAATCAAGGAAATTAAACCTGAACGAAGAAACTTATTTTGAAATAATCAGGGGTAAAACAGCTTCTTTGTTATCATCAGCCTGCGGTGCGGGAGCCTGGACAACCACCCAAAATGATGCACTTACCGGCAAGATGATGCTTTTTGGGGAATACACCGGCATGGCCTTTCAAATAAAAGATGATCTTTTTGATTACGGGAAGGAGGATGTTGGCAAACCCACCGGAAATGATATTAAAGAGAAAAAACTGACCCTTCCGCTGATTTATACCCTCAATCAAATGGATAAGCCGGAAAAG
>JALOMX010000362.1 GCA_025455245.1 Chitinophagaceae bacterium | reverse complement strand
CTGTTACTGAAACTTGATGATGCCATATACAGGCAAAATCTGATAGCAAGTCAGGAAAGCATAAAAACACTAAAATCACAATTGTCGCTTGCGCAGGAAGTACTGAAAAGACAACAAAACCTCTGGAATCAGGGTATTGGTACCGAATTACAGCTTTTGACTGCAAAAAACAATGTTGAAACCCTCCAATCTCAGATAAACAGTGCAGAAGAACAGGTAAAAGTGATACAGGAGCAACTGAAAACCACCAATGTTTATGCCGAGGTGAATGGTGTAGCAGATCAGGTAAACATCAGGGTTGGTGAATTTTTTCAGGGCATGTTTGGCACACAGCCACAGATCAGAATTGTGAACACTTCTTCATTAAAAGTTGTAACCAATGTTCCGGAAAACTATGTATCAAGGGTTGTTAAAGGTTCCAAAGTACTGATCAATGTTCCTGATGCCAATAAAACCTTTAACAGTACTATTCATTTTTTAAGTGCAGCCATAGACCCCGCCAACAGAAGCTTTTTAATTGAAGCAAAACTACCGGTTGATGCATCCTTGAAACCCAACATGGTTGCAACGGTAGGAATCCTTGACTACAGCGCCCCCAACGCTATATCAATACCCGTAAACGTTGTACAAAGTGATGAAAGCGGTAAATATGTATTTGTACTTGATAAGAATGGAAGCAACCTGATAGCAAGGCGCCGGACCATTGCCCTTGGACAGGTACAGGGCGAAAAAGTAGAAGTAAAAGCAGGCCTTTCAGGGGGAGACATACTCATTGCTGCAGGATATCAGGGGCTTTATGATGGACAGGAAGTGAGCATTGCACCCAAATTTTAACCTGACAAGGAAACAGTCTGAAACATCAATAATTCATTACAAAAATTATTAAAGTGAACGCATTAGAGAAACTAAAAGCGGAACTTCTCAAAATAAAAGAGTTTGGTCCAACTTCATGGGCGGTTAAAAACCGTACATCAGTTTACCTGCTCATTATTTTCATTAGCCTTGGAGGTATTTATCAGTTTTTGAATACTCCAAAGGAACAGTTTCCCGATATTGTTATTCCTACCATTTATGTACAAACAATCTATGTGGGCAATTCACCACTGGATATGGAGAACCTTGTAACCCGCCCGATTGAAAAAGAAATAAAGGGGATTACAGGGGCTAAAATCAACAAGGTAAACAGTACATCATTACAGGACTTTTCTGCCATTACTATCGAATTTAATACAGATGTAACGCCGGATATTGCTTTGCAAAAAGTGAGGGATGCGGTGGACAAAGCCAAGAAGGACCTGCCTACTGACCTTACCTCAGAACCAACGGTTCAGGAAGTCTCCTTCAGTGAATTCCCCATCATGTATGTCAATGTAAGCGGCCCATACGATCCTGTAAGATTGAAGGAATATGCCGATAAGCTGAAAGACCGCATGGAAGAACTCCGTGAAATTACACGTGTTGACCTTGTAGGCGCTCCGGAAAGAGAAATACAGATCAATGTTAATCCCATAAAAATGGAGGGTATGGGCCTGACCTATACCGACATAGAAAGGGCCGTAGCCGGTGAAAATGTTGACCTGAGTGCAGGTCTTCTCGAAGTTGGTGATATGAAAAGAAACCTGCAGATCAAAGGACAGTTCAAAAATGCTTATGACCTGCAGGGGATTGTGGTAAGAAATAACCGCGGACAGGGTATTTATCTAAAAGATATTGCCGAAATAAAAGATACCATTAAGGAAAGGGAAAGCTATGCAAGGCTTGGTGACAATGAAAATTTAAGCCAGCCTGTTGTAACATTAAATATTATAAAACGAAGCGGTGAAAACCTCATCAATGCAGCGGATGGTATTAAAGCAGTTGTTGAGGAATTTAAAGCCAACGAGTTTCCCAAAGATCTTAATGTGATCATTACCGGTGATCAGAGCAAGCAAACCAAAGCATCATTCAACGAATTGGTGAATACCATTGTATTAGGTTTCATTTTCGTTTTGCTTATCCTGATGTTCTTTATGGGTGTAACCAATGCCTTCTTTGTCGCATTGAGTGTACCCCTTAGTATTTTTGTTGCCTTCATTTTCCTACCCATCGGAAGTACCATCGTCGGTACCGAGATCACATTAAACTGTATTGTAGTATTTGCACTGCTTTTTGGACTTGGTATTATAGTGGACGATGCGATCGTGGTCATTGAAAACGCACACAGGATTTTTTCTGAGGGAAAAGGGCATATTTCTGCAGAACATGCTTCGAGGTTTGCAGCAGGCGAGATTTTTATTCCGGTTCTTACAGGTACTCTCACCACGCTTGCACCTTTCTTTCCTTTACTGTTCTGGCCCGGTATTATTGGTAAGTTCATGGTTTACCTGCCGGCCATGCTTATTTTCACGTTGGCAGCCTCACTTATTGTAGCCTTCCTGTTCAACACCATTTTTGCCGTTGACTTTATGAATGTTGATGAAACGGGCACCCAATCCAAGAAGGCTGTTTTTACAAGCAAGGTTTTTCTGTGGTTAATGGGATCAGGCATTTTATGTGATCTGATAGGTTTTTCAACAGGTGAGGGATTGTGGTTATTTTTTGGCAACCTGCTCATCAGTTTTGCCTTGCTCAGGGTATTGTATGTTTATTGGCTCAAAGGAGTAATCGATAAATTTCAACACTCCATTCTCCCCTCCCTGATGCAGAAATATGAAACCCTTTTACGGTGGTCATTAAAAGGATGGCGTCCCGTATGGATCGTTGTAGGCCTCTTTGGATTATTGGTTAGCTCATTCATGATATTCGGAGCCGCTGTAGGTTCAGGGCGTGTACCTATTGTGTTCTTTCCTTCAGGCGATCCCAACTTTGTTTATGTGTATGTAAAACTTCCCGTGGGTACCGATGT
>JALOMX010000361.1 GCA_025455245.1 Chitinophagaceae bacterium | reverse complement strand
CACCTATGGATCGCGTACATTTTTATTGGGCGGTGATCTTAATTCGGCGGCTGAAAAGTATCTGATGGAAAAATACGCCGGGCAAAACCCTTTTGAAGTGGATGTGGCCAAGGCCTGCCATCACGGGAGTTCCGATTTTACGGAAGAATTTATGGGACTTGTAAAACCGTATGCCACGGTCATTTCGTCGGGTGATAATGAATCGCACGCGCATCCGCGCGCCGATGCCATCGGTTGCGCCGGTAAGTATTCGAAAAGCAAGCGACCGCTTGTTTATTCTACTGAACTTGCACGTTCGGTCAATATGCGTTCGAATGAAATATTGTTTGGCATGATCAACCTCAGGTGTGATGGAAAAAATATATATATCAGCCAGATGAAGGAAGCAAAAAAAGCATCTGATCTGTGGGACTCCTATGAAGTGAAATAACTGAGGTTCAGCCTTAAAAGATAAAAAAATAATTGACAGTATTTTACCTTCTCCGCTTTCACACTGCCTTTTTCCTTTTTAAGCTACGTCTCCCGACCAAAGAAGGGAACGTTGCGTCTTCCCATTATTCCTTTTATTTCCATGTATGCAACTTCCCTGAAATAAAGACCGGATAAAACCCTTGATGCCCGGTATGATAGAAATAGGCTGAACTATGCCATATTCTACAGGAGATGATGCTAAAGACCTTTTCCCGCTACAAGGATTTTTGTGGTTGTAATCCGGCTTTTGCTTCTTAAAGGATTCAGTCGTGCAGAGCTTCCAATCAAACGATAATTCCCAAACATCATGCCTTTTATGCTTAACCTTTCTGCCGGGCTCAACCCAATTGGCTTATGAATCCGGTAATTCAATAGCCCCTTTTTGTATTAATCTATCAATAATGGCATAAGCCATAAATCGCTTCCCGGTTCCAATATTGGTATGGATGGATATATCGGGTTGAATAAATGCTATCATTGCATGCAGGCCTGCCCTGAACCTGTCGAAGGGTTAGGCATGATTACATGACCGTTGATTACATGGCCTTGCGCCTTCAATATATCAAACCAGTTGTTAACCAAATCGTCACCATTCACTATATCAATAAACGGTATCCATCCGGCACATGTAAGGGTAATGGAGAAGACACCATGGTCATAAGGAATGGTTCGATGGGTTGGTAAAGTGAAAAAATAAAGTGGAGTGGTATTCTACGCAACGTCCCTTTCAGGAAAACATCGCTGGGAATGAGATAAGTATATTACATGCCACAAAAAGGAAATTGGCAACAAAAAATGGTGCAACAAATTTTTGTTGCCAGGTTTTTTGTTGCAGATGGGGTGTTGTTATGATGAATTTTAATGATGCGGGTAGCTAAGGGAAAAAGGGATTACTTTATGAACAACCATATTAATCCGGAAAGGGGAGCCAAACCGAACTGGCAGAAAAAACAGGGGTTTCAAAATCGCAATACCTCCGGTATGAAAATAAGAATGTACAGCCCCCGGCCAACATTAGAACCTGCTGGCCGAACACCTCGGTAGATCGGTTGATTACCTTATTAACGGCGAAAAAACAGAAAAGCTTAAAGCCTCCCTCAAAAACTCCCACATCCTGCAAAAATTTAAAGAAATAGACGCCCTGCCCGAAGATGAACAAAGTGTAATCGTTAAGGTAATCTCTGCCTATGTGAGGGATTTTAGTGCAAAGCAGGCGTATGCTTCGTAAAAGAAGTTTAGCCTACTTTTCAAGCCAATTAATTTTTTTAAATAAATCAAAGAAATCGGATTTGAAAGAATCATTATCAAAATCTTTTATCGCTTTAACATCATTAATTACCTCAAACGACTTTAAAATATCTTTTGCCAAATTAAGCTTTGCGCCCCCTTTTTTAACCTGATAAACATCAAAATCTAATCTCAATTCAAATGAAAGCGATATACCTTCTCTAAATAATTCAACTCCTTTTTGTGTGAATTTTTTTGGAAGCTTCTGATATTTGGGCAGTCTTTTTGAAAAAAAAATTGCGTACTTGTCACTCATGCAAAAAATGCTTAGATATATGCAGTTTAAATCATTGCCATAGGTTTTATCTGAAAAAAAATCCTTTGTAGCACATTCAAGCTCTCCTATTAAATCACCTAAATAAAGTACTTCAGAAGATAACTCTCTTGTTATAATAATTTCCACAGTTTATCTAAAGATTTTATTGCCTGCTGGCAATTTTAAGTTAAGAAAAAAATAGCAATAAATCAAGAATTTTTCCATCGCCTTAATTTGAACACTATTTCCAAATCCCAGAGGAACCAAAGTTACATTATGTTTCGCCAAATAGGCTGGATCATACCTTTCGGCTGGATTGGTAGTCTCGCCATATTTCCAAATATCTCCTGCCTTTAATGGAACTTTACCAGTGGGTAGCGAAGAACCTGAAGTATATACATCATAGTTACCAGTAGTATTTGCAATTAATTTATATACAACTCCTTGCCCTCCTAAAGTTTTTGAATATAAATTATCAAGCTCCTTCATCATCTTATCCACTAATGCTGGGTCGGCTGTTATAGCACTCGCACTATTAGATAAAGCAACCAACTTGGAAAACAATTCAACAAAAGCTGTACTAAAAGAAGTATTTGCTGCTTTTGAAAGATCGGAAAACATAGCTAACCAATCTGGACTATTCCCGACTGCAAACATTGAAGTGGAACCTGCTCCCAGCCCCGTAAACAAACCACTACCTTCAACTAAAGATAAGAAGGGAAAGGCTATATTGGCTTGGCTTGGCTTTTGACTTTTACTTGATTTTTTAGGGTCTTCACCTTCTTCTTCTCCACCATAGTCATCAATATTAAAAGTGCCATTTTGTAGTGAGCCAACCAATTCATCAAAGCCTGCATCTCCGCGGTTAAAAGA
>JALOMX010000058.1 GCA_025455245.1 Chitinophagaceae bacterium | reverse complement strand
TGGTGATCACCGCTTCACCGGTTTTGCAGCCGCCCTGCCTTGCAACGATCTTGCGGCAATCATCCAGGATAGCAGGACCGCCTGCCCGATGAATAGCGCCATCAACACCGCCCCCGCCCATTAAAGAACTGTTGGCGGCATTTACAATGGCATCCGCTTTCACCCGGGTAATATCACCCTGACATACCCATATTTTTTCAGCGATCATGTTCAAAACATTCTATTAATGGATCATTATTTTCAATATTCTCGTCAATCATTTTTTGTAGCCAGATAATTATAATCATCCAGCAATTTCTCCAGGAAATCGGTTACTTCAAGCCTTGTATCAATGGTCAATACTTCTTTTACCCGCGAAGCAATCCTGTGGGCAGTTTCATAGCGTCCCGTTTCACGGGTTTGGGTCAGAACGGCCTTAATAGCATTGATATCACGGTCGCTCAACCGCATGACTTCAGGGAAAGCTACTTTGTATCCGTTGGTACTTATTTCCTGAAAAACGGTATCGTTTATGGAAAACTGCTTTTTGGTATCAACAACTGCAGTTCCTGCGGCCATATCTCCAAGCCGTTGGTGCTTAGCGGTAACCGATATGGTAATCAGCACAACAATACCCAGAAAACATACAGCAAAAAACTGACCGATCAGCCCCCAACTGTTAAATGCAACCACTCCAAAAAGCAGCGGCCATTCCCAAACCCTGAAAATCCAGCGCATCAGGTATTGCCCAAGATTAGGTTCTCCGCCCAGAAGGCTAAGTACCCTGATGCCCACAACCTTTTTTCCCAGACTTTGGCCCTGATAGACTACTTCCATGATCAGGTGGTAAAAAAGGATGGGAAAAGTGACTAATATAAAATCCAACCCAACCGGATAATGATCGCTGCCCGGATCGTAAAACATACCAAGGGCAAAACTGCGCATGCATTGGGCAAATACCATAATGATGGCAATATCAATAAACCACGCAAGAATACGCCTTGGCAAAGAGGCAACTTCAAAGTCCAGGTAAATATTAAAGGGGGTTGATACTGTAACCGAATTCATAATCGAAAATAAATAACTAGTTTTAATCTGTACGGGAAAATCAAATTTTTCTGAAAAGTGATTTGCTTGGCCCATTATGCTTTATTTTGAAAAAAAATGGATAGTACTTCATGCGCGAAGCCCTTTTTATAAAACGGAATGCTGAAAAATGGCAAAAGTACCAGCAGGTTCCTGCTGAAAATGCCGATGAACAGGCTGAACGGTTTATTACCCTGCTTGATGATCTTGCCTATAGCCGAACCTTTTATCCTCAAAGTAAGGTTACCCGTTGGATTAATAATATTGCTGCAAGCATTTACCAGAAAATTTACAGGAACAGAAAAGAAAAGTATAACCGGATATTTACCTTTTGGGTAAATGAACTTCCGCTTGTGCTTTACCGCAATCGTTTTGCCCTGCTTATTGCTTTTTCCTTTTTTATACTCTCACTGATCATGGGGGTTTTCAGTTCGGCAACCGATGACACATTCGTAAAAGGCATTCTTGGCGAGGGTTATGTAAGCATGACAGAGGAAAATATTGAAAAGGGCGATCCTTTTGGTGTGTACCGTGATAGTGATAAATTTACCAAGTTCATGTAGATTGCAGCCAACAACATACAGGTTGCGTTCCGGGCTTTCGTTTATGGAATATTTTTTGGAATCGGAACGCTATGGATCATGTTTTACAACGGAGTAATGGTTGGTGCTTTTGAGTATATGTTTTTTTCAAAAGGCCTCGGGTGGCAATCCATAATGGTCATCTGGATTCATGGTACCATGGAAATTGCATCTATCATCATCAGTGGCAGTGCAGGTCTTGTAATGGGAGGAGGTATTTTGTTTCCCGGCACTTACAGCCGGCGCGAATCATTCAAACGCAGCGTAAAAGATGCTTTAAAGATCATTATTTCCATGGTCCCGTTTTTTATTGTGGCGGCCTTGCTGGAAAGCTATGTTACCTATCTGATGAGCGATACTTTTGTAACCGGCGGAAGCAAAGGGGGAGGTTTGCCAATCTGGATGGGTATATTGATTCTGGCAATTTCTTTTGCAATCATGTTTTGGTACTTTGTTTGGTTTCCCCGTCAGAAAGCCTTGCAGCCTTCACATGGGTTGCGTCAATCCGAAGCCCGTATTCAATCACCTGAAATCCTATGAAAAAGTTTTTGTTTGTTTTTCTTTTTCTGGCCACATGTGTAATGGCGTGGGGACAAGAGGATGTTGTTATACCGATCGATACAACAGCAAATGAAGGACTGGTAGCACCTCCTGTGGAAGATAGCAGTTATGAAGAGGAAGAATATGAAGAACCATTGCCATTATCTTTTTCAGAAGACAGTATAAGGGCATTAAGGGAACAAAAGGAATATTCCTACATGAAAAATCTTGATAGCGCTCTTCGAAACCTGAACATGGAGCCACAGGAGAAACCTTCACCCCCATCAAAAAGCGTGTTTGACCTGTCATTTGTCCGGGCAATTTTGTGGGGACTTGCCATTTTTGCGGTCCTATACCTGCTGTTTCAGTTATTTGCCGGGCAACAGGGACTTTTTGCTAAAAATAAGCAACTCGATACAGGTACTGAACGGGAGGAGATTTCAGAAAGGACTGTATCGCCGCTGAGTTTGCTGCAGCAAGCCGCGGCCCGTGGTGACTACAGACATGCCGTACGTTTTCATTATCTATACCTGCTTCAGTTGATGGCAGAAAGAAACCATATTGTTGTTTTGCCGCAAAAAACAAATAATCATTACCTAAATGAAATCAGGCAAAAACCATTTTACAACGACTTCTCAAGGCTTACCATTCAGTATGAATATATCTGGTATGGAGAATTCTCACTTTCCCGCGAGCAGTATGATATGGTAGAAAGTGGTTTCAGAAAATTTACAGGAACATGGCTTTAATGTTTAGGATATGGATTTTATGGTGTTTGATGGTCAGCCTTGTTTTTGGTACAGGCTGCCGCAAAGAGGATAATTCAGGTTTGCCAAACATGACAATGACCCTTTCTTCGTCTGATTCCAAACCAATGGGTGGCAAGGTATTCAGAAATATCACCGAAGAGCTTTTTGAATATTCCGGCATCGAAAACAACGCAAGGCCCTTTAGCGATTGGTTTCGTAAATTCAATGCTGATTATTACCTTGATTATCAGGCTGCCTATATTTTGCTGACGCCTTACCTGAGCGCAAGAAAAAAGGAGGCTGAGAATATGAGACGCTTTGTTGACGAAGGCAATCATTTACTGCTGATAACTGATGGCGTAAGCAAAGAATTTAAGGAGGTATTCGGACTCGATGTAAAAAGAAAAACCGATACCATGGTAGCCACCAATCTTTTTGGTCTTACGGATACCTACAAAATTTCAGCAGATTCAACAGGGTCAAAGTACGGGTTCTTTTATCTTCCTTTCATCCGATCGGTAGATTCGGTTGAGGCTACCGATATTGATACTATGTCATACAACATGACAGGTCTGCCCGATGCTCTTACGATATACATTGGTTCGGGGAAGCTGATCCTTGTGAGTAATGCAGCAGCCTTCAGCAACTATTTTTTACTGACAAAAAACAACTATGAATATGCGGTAAAAACGCTTGAAACCCTCAACTACAGTCCTGAGTATGTTTTCTGGGATGAGTTTTACAGAAAAAATATCAACCGGCCGGATGAAGACGGATCGATTTTTAGTGCCATCCTTTCTGTACCGGCGCTGCGTTGGGCATTTTGGTTGCTGCTTATATTCTGTGCCATTGCCGTTTTTACCAATATGTTCAGGCGCCAAAGGGTAGTACCGGTACGTGTGCCCAACAGAAATACGACCGTAGAATTTACGCAGACCATTGCGCGATTGTATTTCAATAAAAAGGATAACAGCAACATTGCACAGAAAATGATTCAGCATTTCCTTGAGCATATCCGCAGTAGCTATTATGTGCCTCATCAGAAGCTTGATGATGAATTCGCTGCTATTCTTGCGGGCAAAACAAATCAGCCGGTAGCAAAAACCGAGAGGCTGGTACAGCGTATGGCAGCCATCATGAATGGTGCTGCAGTAAGTGATGATATGCTCCTTGAACTGAACAGGGAATTATCATCCCTGCAAAAACCAACGGCAACAGCTTGACGTATTACGCAATATTATGATTGCCGGGCAGATCTGTTATGAATTTCACCAATGACCTTTTGGCAATCGGAAGCAATGTTTCGTTTACCGGAAGTGCGAGCGATGTTTCAATATTATAAACTGCAGGATTAGGCATATAACTTCTGTTTCGTATGAGTTCGGCCTTGATATTTTCAGAGGTATTTACAAAATTCCGTTGCCAGCTATCTACATACTCCGTACGAATGCTTCGGTATTTTTCACTATGCTTTTCAAAAATACTGAGACGGTACTGATATACTTTTGTGTCACTGAAAGAACCGTCTTTCAGGAAAAAATAGCCTTCTTCGCATTGCAGGGGTACAAGGCCTACGGGTGATATTTCAATCCTCTCTTCAACATATTCATACAGGGCAGTGCCTCCTTCAATGGTCCCTTTCATTTGCCCGAGTGCATAGGATATTATCTCACTGAGTTCCTGCATCAGTTCATCATCTTCCACAATGCTTTCATACAGCATGGTAAGCTTCTGCATATCGATTGCCGAAAGCCTTTTAGGAAACTGTTGTTTCAGATACTCCTTGTTTGCCCTGAAATGCAGCAAGTTGTTATAGTGAAAAATAAGGTCGGCAAGCTGCGGGTAAAGCTTGTGTTCATCAAAGTACTTGTTTACTTCCTGCAGGTAGGCAAGAATGGTGTACTGTTTTAACTCGAAATCAATGTAGCCATCGGCAAACCAGGTTTCTGAAAGCTTTTTCATAGTCAACTCCTTTTTTTATGGTGATCCAATGCTGATGATTTTGCATATGGGAAAGCTTTTCTGAAATGGAAATTAGGAAAAAAATAAAAAACCACCCGAAGGTGGTTTAAAATAATGTTACTGTTTTTTCAACAAAGACAATTAAATCTCCCGGTTGGCGTCCCAATTCTCGAGTTCACGGGCAACTGCGTTGAGAAAAGTAGAACCAAGCGCACCATCAATGATACGGTGGTCGTAGCTAAGGCTTATGTACATCATGTGCCTGATGGCAATACTGTCGCCTTGTGCCGTTTCTATTACTACAGGCCGTTTTTTGATAGCACCAACAGCCATGATAGCCACCTGTGGCTGATTGATAATGGGTGTACCCATGATGCTGCCAAAAGTACCAACGTTGGTAAGCGTGAATGTGCCGCCGGCTGTATCATCAGGGCGAAGTTTTCCGGTCCGTGCAGCTTCTGCCATACCGTTTACCTGTTTTGCAAGCCCCACCAGATTTAACTGATCGGCATTTTTAATAACGGGTACAATCAGGTTGCCGGTGGGCAATGCTGTGGCCATTCCTATGTTGATGTCTTTTTTTACCACAATCCGGTCTCCATCAACACTGCTGTTGAGCAGTGGATATTTTTTGATGGATTTCACCACCGCTTCAATAAACAACGGCGTGAAGGTTATTTTAGTGGATTCGCGTTTTTCAAAATCCTTTTTCACACGGTCGCGCCAAAGCACCATATTGGTCACATCACATTCGGCAAAACTGGTTACATGTGCGCTTGTATGCTTGCTGTCAACCATGTGTTTGGCAATCATTTTGCGCATACGGTCCATCTCAATAATTTCAACATTGCCGGCATAAGATGGTACGCTTACGGCACCGGATACTGTGTTTGCAGCAGTTGATGAAACCTGCGGTGTAGAAACGCTTACAGATGGGGCGGAAGTGGAAGGCGGCTGTGGTGCAGGTGCGGACGCAGCCTGTCCGCGGTTTTGCAGGTAAGACAAAATATCTTTCTTGCTTACGCGTCCATCTTGTCCTGTACCGGGAATGGTTTCAAGCTCGCTCTTGCTGATGCCTTCTTCCTGCGCTATTTTAAGTACGAGTGGTGAATAAAACCGAGGAGAGCCAACGGATACCGGCTGCTGTGGCTGAGGAGCAGTTGCAGGCGAATATGGTATTTCCTGCGATTCTATTTCTTCAGCAGCAGGGGCCGAGGCCTGTGGAGCCGGTTCAGTTGTTGATGGTGCCGGCGCGGTTTCAACTGCCCCGGTCCGTATACGGGCGATCACTGTTCCAATGGGTACCACATCGTTTTCCTTAAAAAGGATTTCGGCCAAAATGCCTGCTGCCGTGGATGGAACCTCGGAATCCACCTTGTCCGTTGCAATATCAAGCACAGTTTCATCCTGCGCTACCGTATCACCGGGTTTTTTATGCCACTTCAGGATGGTGGCCTCCATTATACTCTCGCCCAATTTGGGCATCACCAGATCTACCATGGACATATTCAATCGTTTAGCATTAATAAATTCATCAAAAAGGGATTTTGGGCGCTGCAAAAGTAAGGTTTTCGCAGGAAGGTGAATTGTGGAGGATTAAAGGTAATAATCAAATGGAAATGTATCCTGTACCATTTTGTAGTGTTGGGTTTTTGAAAAACATTATTGCGTTTATTTCTTTAAGGCATCTCGCTTTTCAGCATTTTTGATTTTAGCGGGCAATTTTCTTTTCACGGGTGATTTTAGTGTTAAAAATATTTCCTTCATAGGGTAACATAAATGTCCGTAGTACCTTTATGCCCTATCCGGATTTTATGGGCCGCTATATTTTTATCATCATCTTTTTTGTGCTGTCGGCCTGTCAGAAGGAACCTGCTTTAGGCGAACTTCATTTGGCATTTGACCAAACAGGCGAACACCTGCTTTCCGGGTTAAAAGTAAACGATACTTTAAAATTTGCCGGTTCCAACGGTTCTTCAAGGGAGTACAGGGTTTTTAAAATTGAAAGATCCAAACAAACAGTTCAGGATTGTAACTGGAATACAGGCTACTGTAAAATTTTCTATACATATGACAGGTTGCAGGTATACTTTGTAAGAACCGATAGTATCCCCCTGCCACCAAACTCGTCTTTCACTTATTCTTTGACGTTGCAAATGCAATTGCCTGCGGCTATTGATAAAAACAATATTCCCCGAAACGTTAAGCCTGAAGTTCATCTTTTTGGAAATGCATTTATTGATTATAATAAGTTGCCGGAACAAAGTAACAACTGGACTACTCCATATATTAATTATCCTGATTTTTATTCAGACTTTCAAACCATTTCATTCTCAAATGCGGTTAAAACGTATCATGAAGTTGTTATGATTAAATCAGGAAATAATGAGGTATACACTGACCCGCTTTATGGTACAAGGTTCACTATAAATGAAGTGTGGTTCGACAAAAAGAATGGCTTTGTTCTGTTTAAAGATGTTTTTGGAAACACCTGGAGCAGGATAAATTGAAAACCTAATAATCAATGTGTTTGCAAAGAACATTTTATTTCAATTAAATACCCTTGCTTTTGAATTAAGATGATTTTTGGAAGCCGGGTTTTAATGCTCTTTAAATATTTATGCCCAACTTGTTCATTCTGTATTGGTTTAATACAGAAATCTATTGATAATATCCTTCAAAACGACCCCGGGTGTCAAGAAGATTTTAAAAAAAAGGGTTTATCAAATAAAAAAGTATTCGGTTGCCGGTCCAAAGACTTTTTGGATTTTTTATTATTCAAATTCAATGGTCCTTATCTTTTTACCCGGTTATTTTTTGGCTGATTTCCCAAACAAATAACTCACCCTTATTCCCCAATTAAAATAACTGTATTCAGTTTTAATTTTAATTACCTGAACTTCCTGAAGTTCTTCAGTTTGTTCTGTAGGGCTTTTGGTAATCGATTTGCTTAAATAGGCATTGATGCCCAAGCCATTGGCAAACTGATAACCTAACTGACCGTTGATGCCCAAATGGAAACGTGAAACATCGTGTTCTGAACCAAATGAAATGCCTTCTTCTTCATCGCCCATTTTAAAATTTCCTACCAAACCATAATTAAATGATGGGCCAATGCCTCCATAGAAACCATTAGTTTCTCCACCGTTGTATAAAGCATAAATGGGCAATTCCAGATAATTGATGAACAAGGTCATTTTATCACCTTCTATCTCATATTTCCCGCCTTTTTGCATAAAGTTCAACTCAGGTTGAAGGGCAATTTTCCCTATTTGTTTCCTATAGAAAAATCCTGCATAGATGCCTGCCCGGCTTTCCCAGTCAAGGTCATCTGAAATGAGCCCCTCAATGGTTAATTTTTGATTGGTAGAAGCAAAGCCCGGACCTGCCTGAATGCCAAATTGCGCAAAGGATATGGAAGCTATAAATAGAAAAGCTATGAAAATTAGTATATGAATATTTTTCATTTTGATGGTTTTTAGGGGTGATCAAAATTTGAAACTATAACTATGTTAAGGTACGAAAAGTTTCAGGGCTAACCTATGATAAATGATCGTGGAAAATGCAGCGGGAGTTTGCCGGGAAAGGGTATAAATGTTAATTTCATTCCGGACTTAACGTAATCCCCAAAAACCAACGAATTTAAATAAAAGGATTTCCGGGATTTTGAAGATTTCAACCCGGGTGTCAAAACCTTCAGGAATAACAATTTCTAGGTGTCGCCAGTTTACCTTACAGAGACAATATAAATGCCCGAAGCAAATTAAGGGCATGGGTTGCAGTAAGTTCAATATTGCGCATCCGGTCGAACCGGAAGTGCATTCTCTTGGCGTCAATCCGGTCTGCGTTACCCACAGCTACCCAAACCGTTCCCACCGGTTTTTCATCACTTCCACCATCGGGCCCCATGATGCCGGAAACAGCCACGGCCACATCAGCCCCGGTTTGTTCCAATACCCCTTTGACCATTTGTATTACTACAGGTTC
>JALOMX010000057.1 GCA_025455245.1 Chitinophagaceae bacterium | reverse complement strand
TCCCTGGAATTTATCAAGCACAAAACAAATGAGCGGCGCTGCAATACAAACCCATAACACAAGATGATCCTTAACCACTCTTTTGGTGAGTATGCCAAAAGAGAACAACCCGAGCAGCGGTCCATAGGTATAGCCTGCAACTTTTAGTATTACAGTAATCATGTTGGGATTGTTTACCCATTTGAAAACCATTACAAACACAAGGAAAATTAAAGCAAAGGTGAGGTGCACCCGCTTCCTGATATTTTTCTTTTCTTCCTCACTGTAGGTTGTATTTCGCTTGATTCCAAGAATGTCGATACAGAAAGATGAGGTAAGTGCCGTAATAGCGCCATCGGCACTTGGAAACAATGCGCTGATAAGGGCAATAATAAAAATAACACTGAAAGCCTGTGGCATGTATTGCAAGGCAAGCGTCGGGAAAAGCTTATCGTTGGTAATATTCTTTCCTTCAAGAATCAGCTTTCCTGCTTCCCAAGTTGCCCCTTTATCAAAAGCATATAAATGCATGATGCCGCCAAGAAAAAGGAAAAGCAGGATCACAACAAGCATGATAAAACCAAGGGTCATTACATTTTTCTGCGAATCTTTTAAGGTACGGACACTGATATTTTTCTGCATCATTTCCTGATCCATTCCCGTCATGGTGATGGTAATAAATGCACCTGCAAGAATTTGCTTTAAAAAGAAAAGCCTGCTATTGGGATCGGTAAAGAATACCTGTGAATAAGGCTTGTCCTGCGGGTTCATAGTAGCGCCAAGTTGACGCATTGCCTCTCCCACACCAATCCCCATCTGATTCAGGATAAACCATGTACACAATACAAGTCCTAGCAGCATGCAGGTGGTTTGAAGCATATCGGTATAAACAATCGTTTTTACACCGCCTTCATAAGTATAAACCAAAATCATGATCAGCAGGATAACCGTGGTTAACCAAAAAGGAATATTAAAACTTGACAGTATGGCTTCCTGCAAAATATTGACCACTAAATAAAGGCGTGCAGTAGCCCCAAGCGTCCGGCTGAGGATAAAAAAGCCCGCACCGGTTTTATACGATGTAAACCCAAGCCGTGAACTAAGATAATTGTAAATACTTGTCAGGTTCAAACGGTAATACAATGGAAGCAATACGTACGCTATCACCACATAGCCGATCAGGTATCCCAGGGTAATCTGAAAATAGGCAAAGGATTCCTTTGCTACCCCCCCCGGCACACTTACAAAGGTTACACCGCTCAGGGAGGTACCAATCATGCCAAAAGCCACAAGCATCCAATTACTGCTACGGTTGCCTATAAAAAAGGTATCATTGTTGCTGCCCCGGCTTGTATACCAGGCTACACCCAACAGGATAAGGAAATAGGCAAAAACAAAAATCAGTAAGACAGTGGCACTCATAGCAGCAAATTTTTAAAATAAGATGATGATGGAAAAGTAAAAGAAAGCAAAAACCCGCACAATTCCTACAAAAACCTGCAAAAGGTGAAAAATAAGTGGATAGGTATTCAGCGATTTGGTCATCATGAGTACTTTCTTTTGTAAAAAAATTAATCCATGCAAAGCATAGCTGTTTTTTGTGGTTCAAGTTCGGGCAACAATGAGCTTTATGCCATTCATGCCCGAATGATCGGGCGTAAGTTAGGGGAACATCGTTTAAGAATGATTTATGGAGGAGGAAACAAAGGATTAATGGGTACCACAGCCGATGCTGCCCTTGCTTCGGGTGGTGAGGTGGTAGGTATCATACCGGAAAAACTCAGGAGTTGGGAACATGCGCACCAGTCGATAACGGAGCTGATCGTGGTGCCCGACATGCATACCCGAAAGCGGATGATGTATGAGATGTGCGATGCCGCCATTATTTTGCCGGGAGGCTTTGGTACCATGGACGAACTGTTTGAAATGCTTACATGGAACCAGTTGGCCATTCATGACAAACCCATTTTCATTTTAAACACAGCGGGTTATTACACCGACCTTTTTCAAATGATGCAGGTAATGCATCAAAATGGTTTTTTATATGATCCCCTTGATAAAAGGGTGAAAATATTTGATGTTCCCGACAATCTTATAAACCACATTCTCGGTCATTAAAAGGCGTAACCCATTCCCACAAAAGCATTGCTTCCATAAGGAGAGCGGGGGTCCTGGGCAAGGTCGTATTGAATGGAAAGCATCAGGCCACCCATCATTACCCCTGCACCAACAAGTAATGTTGGTACCCATTTGGTATCGAGCTTGCTGTCGGGAATTGAGCTGCTTGTGTAGTTAATCTTTCCCCAACTGTAATTGATTTCAGGCTGTAACATGGCGAAAAGAAAATTGGTTGGAAAAACCCTGCCAAATAAATTCATGCCGGCGTATCCGTATGACTCCTTGTATAAATCATTACCATTAATGTCACGGACTTTTACGCTTGAATTGATATAATTGATTCCCGCACCACCGGTAAAAAACGGGGTGAATCTGTAACCTACCTGTGGCGAAATGTTGATAAACGTAAAGTCGCCAAAACTTACGGCAAGGTTTCCTCCAAAAACAAGCCTGTTGGGATCGAACTTCTTTTTTTCTGTGGTGGTATCATAGGTTTGGGCAGGCTGTTCCATGCTGATTCCATAGCCGGGTCTTGCATTTTGCATATATTGGGCATATGTTACCCCTACGATAAGGGAAAGGAATGTGCTCAGAAAAAACTTGGGCATATGATTTCATTTTTTCAAAGATAGCAGCTTTTTACAAAGAGCTTCATGCCACATCTTTGCAGGAATGAATACATCACTACATCCCGGGCATATTGGAATCGAAAAATTTGATTACGAACTACCTGATGAAAGGGTCGCTAAATTTCCATTGGAAAATCGCGATGCATCAAAATTGCTTTTGTACAATAATGGTTCTATCGGTGAAACAATTTTTAAAAATTTACCGGGCCAATTAGCCCCGGGTTCTTTACTCGTTTTCAACAACAGTCGTGTGGTTGAAGCAAGGTTATTATTTCAAAAAGAAAGCGGCGGGGTTATTGAAATATTCGCACTTGAACCGCATGAAAAATACGGTGATATCACTACAGCGCTCAATTCTACGGGCTCCATTACATACAAATGCCTTATCGGAGGGGCATCCAAATGGAAGCATGGTATGGTATTGCAAAAAAGGGTTGAACACAACGGGGAAGTATTGACCATTCAGGCTTCCATAGCAGGTAGGCGCCCCGATTGTTTTGACATTGAGTTTTCCTGGAATCCATCTGAAATATCCTTTGCACAGGTGCTTCATGAGGCAGGAAAGATTCCCATACCGCCCTATTTACACCGCGAATCCGAAGAGATTGATAATGAAAGGTATCAGAATGTGTATGCTACTGCCGAGGGCAGTGTGGCCGCGCCTACAGCCGGTTTGCATTTTACACAGGAACTCTTGAATGAAATTGAGGCAAAGGGAATTCAAAAGGAGTTTGTAACCCTTCATGTGGGCGCCGGTACCTTTATGCCGGTAAAGGCACAGACCATGCAGGACCACGAAATGCATGCAGAGTTTCTGGAAATAAATATATCCCTCATTGATTCTCTGCTTGCCAACGAAACAATCATTCCGGTTGGAACTACTGCCATGCGCACCCTCGAAAGCCTTTATTGGATGGGCGTAAAGGCTTATTACCAACCCGCCATTAGTTTGGCAGACCTTGAAATCAGGCAATGGGAGGTGTACGATTATTGGATGGAGAAAAATTGCGGTAAGGAGGCCTCACTCCGTGCACTGAAAGCATGGATGCAACAAGCCGGTTTACGTCATTTGGTAATTCGTACCCGAATTATCATCGCCCCGGGTTATAAATTTGGGATGTGCAGAGGGCTTATTACAAATTTTCATCAGCCAAAAAGTACCCTGTTGTTGCTTGTTGCAGCACTCATTGGCGATGATTGGAAAAAAGTGTATGATTATGCCCTTTCCCATGATTTCAGGTTCCTGAGTTATGGTGACAGCAGCCTGATCCTCCCCTTGCCGGAAAATATTTTGGAATAAAGTTGATTCCAGTTTAACGTTTTGTCCTATTGCACAATAGAATAATTGAATTTTCTATACCTGTTAATAATCCCTAAGTTATAAGAGTTTCAATATTGATTTATTGGTGGAAATTGAATGGGAACCTGAACTTCAAAACTTATCCGGCATGATTATTTTTAGCTGTTTGGGTACCTGCCAGTCCTTGTGTGCTAAAGAATGTGGAGATTTTATAAGATTGAAAATGTTCATATATATCAACCCTGAAAGGGTTGAACAATGAATAGCCCCCGATGAAATCGGGGGATTCATTTGGCGGAGAATAAGCCAACCCTGAAACCTTTCAGGGTTGCAGGTGCTTCGCCGGCAATTAACCACCGATTTCATCGGTGGCTATTCAAATTATACCCCTCCGGGGTATTTATTTTTCGTGTATTTCTTCTCGATGTAATAGCACAACACGTTACAGTATAATCCCCTGTTGCAATCAGCGGGAATTATTTTGTTACAGGCATTTCCACGGTAAATGAAGTTCCTTTACCTAAGGTACTGTCTACTTTAATTTTTCCTTTGTGGGCATCAATAATGGTTTTTACATAACTCATACCAAGGCCAAATCCTTTTACATTGTGGATGTTGCCGGTATGCGCCCTGAAGAATTTTTCAAAGATCCTTTTTACGGATTCCCTTGTCATGCCAATACCCCTGTCTTCTACTTTAATACAAATGCCCCGGGGTATATTGTGGGTGGTAATGGTAATTTCAGGCACCTCTTTTGAGTACTTTATGGCATTGTCTATAAGGTTGCTTACCATGTTGGTAAAGTGTTGTTCATCGGCAAGGATCCTGTCATTCTTGGCATTTAGCCTGAGATTTACCATGCCTTGTTTTTCTTTTAAAACAAGTTCAAAATTCCCAAGTGCATTTTCAATGATTTTATGAACATATAATTCTTTTTTATTGAGGTTTATTTCCTGCTTGTCAAGCGCAGCAGCCTGTAAAATGGTTTCTACATGCTTATTCATGCGCTTGTTTTCATCTTTGATGATGCCTCTGAAATAATTTAGTTTCTCGGGGTCCTTCAATACTTTTTCGTTGTTTAAGGCATCTACTGCAAGCGAAATGGTGGCAAGGGGCGTTTTAAACTCGTGCGTCATGTTATTGATGAAATCCCCTTTTATTTCACTTAGCTTTCGTTGATTTACCATCGTGCCCACCGTAAGGAAAAATACAAACATGATAAATAAGGTAAATACGATAGCGCTTCCCAATTGCAGGTATGATTGACGGAAAACAAGTTTTTTATATTCAGGTACAATTACGATAAGGTATTCAGTAGGAAACAATCCCTCAGACCAACTTCCGGATTCCTGGTAAACCGGTGCGATAAACCTTCGGTTGTTAATGGTATCGTTGGCAGCTTCCACAAATTTGGGTGTTTGCATTTCAAGGTTGCCAACAAAATCACTGGTGGCTACTGCAAATTCAAAATGCGTGGGGGGGACCTTGTATTCCCTGAAAGCTTCCGATAATTTCTCGGCAATTTCAAATTGGGTGTACCTGTCTTTTATCATGGCAGGTACCTCATTTATCAGGGCAAGAGGATTCCTCTTTCGAAGGCTTGATAGTCCAATCCGGCTGTTGTTTGGCTGGGCAAGACTGTTGGCTACTGCAAAAACGCCATTCCCCATCTTTTCAAGCATTTGCTCCTCTTTTACCATCATCAGGTTTTTCAGGTTGGTGTACTGCAGGTAAATAATGCCCACCAACGATATGGAGATCAGGATAAAAATAATGGGAAAAATTTTTTTCATGGGTAGCATACTAAAACAGAGATATACAATCTACAAATGTAAGCAGGTGTTATGTGTAACTGTATACAAGCATGTACTTTAACGATAGCTTTCGATTTGATGCCTTTTAAGATTTTTTCAAAAAAAATTTGTCAATTCAGGAATATTCCTACCTTAACTCCATGATTGAACCGGAATCTGGGACATTACTGATATCGGATCCTTTTTTACGCGATCCCAATTTTATGCGGACTGTTGTTATTTTATGTGAACATTCCCCCAAGGGAAGTTTCGGGTTTGTCCTGAATCGTCCGTTTGAGCAAACCTTAGATGAATTCGTACCGGAACTTGAGGGTTATATGCTTCCTGTATTTTATGGCGGACCTGTTCAACCGGATACCCTTCATTTTTTACACCGGTTACCCAAACTGATTCCCGGAGGGCAACAAATTCTCAAAGGGGTATTTTGGGGCGGAGATTTCAACAAAGTGATTGAACTGGTTCAAAACAATGAATTGCCTCCCGATAAAATAAAATTCTTTCTGGGATACAGCGGATGGAGCGAAGGACAACTTGATGAAGAAATTACCGCAAAAAGCTGGCTGACCACCATGGGTAAATCGTCGCTGATTTTTCATCCGGATGCCGGTGAAGTATGGCGCGATGCCATTCATGAAATGGATGACAAATACCATCCGATCGTGAATTATCCTATAGATCCTCAATTGAATTGATCAACTTTATTCAAAAAAAATACCCGCTACTTTTTTGTAACGGGTATTTTTTTGGGGCAGAAAAATCCTAAATCTCATCGGCGCCTTCGGCCAAAACCGTAATCCTGTTATCCAGCACTTCGGCAAATCCACCTGTAATGGTAAATTGCTGTGTTTGCGTTTTGTCTATCAAAACTTTCACAACACCCTTTCCGAGGGCACTGACCAACGGAGCGTGCTTTTCCAGAATTTCAAATTTTCCGCCAATTCCCGGCAACTGAACGCCATAAACATCTGAACTGAACAGCTTCTTTTCCGGTGTTAATATTTCAAGATTCATGTAGTAAAAATTCCATTAAAAAAATCCCAAACCCCAAAATTCCAGATCGTAAATCCTAAATCCAAAATCTGAAATCCTAAATCAACTTATCCCTGTGCTTGTTCAAGCATTTTCTTACCCTTTTCAATGGCATCTTCAAGCGTACCAACAAGGTTAAAAGCTGCTTCGGGATACTCATCAACTTCACCGTCCATAATGGCGTTGAAACCGCGGATGGTATCTTCAATGCTAACAAATACACCTTTTAGACCGGTAAACTGCTCGGCCACATGGAAAGGCTGACTCAGGAAGCGCTGAACACGACGAGCACGGCTTACGGTCAGTTTGTCTTCATCGCTCAATTCGTCAAGACCAAGAATGGCAATAATATCCTGAAGTTCCTTATAACGTTGCAAAATCAGCTTCACACGGTTGGCACAGTTGTAATGGGCCTCCCCAACGATGGCCGGCGTAAGGATACGGCTGGTAGAATCAAGAGGATCCACAGCAGGATAAATTCCAAGGTCGGCAATTTTGCGGCTTAATACCGTGGTGGCATCAAGGTGGGCAAAGGTGGTGGCAGGTGCAGGGTCGGTAAGGTCATCCGCAGGAACATAAACCGCCTGTACGGAGGTGATGGAACCGTTTTTGGTAGAAGTGATCCTTTCCTGCATCAGACCCATTTCCGTTGCAAGGGTAGGCTGATAACCCACAGCCGAAGGCATACGGCCCAAAAGGGCTGACACCTCAGAACCTGCCTGTGTAAAGCGGAAGATGTTATCAACGAAAAAGAGGATATCTTTTCCTTTTCCGGTGCCATCTCCGTCACGGAAATATTCTGCAATGGTCAAACCACTGAGGGCCACGCGTGCACGTGCTCCGGGAGGCTCGTTCATCTGACCAAATACAAAGGTTGCTTTCGATTCTTTCAAACCTTCGAGGCTTACCTTGCTCAGGTCCCATCCGCCTTCTTCCATGCTGTGCTTAAAGTCGGCGCCATAGTTCATAATGCCGGCCTCAATCATTTCGCGAAGCAGGTCATTACCCTCACGGGTACGTTCACCTACACCGGCAAATACCGAAAGACCGCCGTAACCCTTGGCGATATTATTAATGAGCTCCTGAATCAATACGGTTTTTCCCACACCGGCACCGCCAAACAGACCAATTTTACCACCTTTTGCATAAGGCTCAATAAGGTCGATTACTTTGATACCTGTAAAAAGTACCTCGGTTGCGGTACTAAGGTCTTCAAAAGCAGGTGGCTTGGCATGAATAGGACGGCCATTGGTTTTGTCAACCGCAGGTAATCCGTCAATCGGATCGCCGGTTACATTGAAAAGACGGCCGTTGATGCCCTCTCCGGTAGGCATGGCAATTGCCTTGTTGGTATCTACTACTTCCATACCCCTCACCAAACCTTCGGTACTGTCCATGGCTATGCAGCGCACGCTGTCTTCACCAAGGTGCTGCTGTGCTTCAAGCACAAGGATATCACCATTCTGGCGCTTTACCTCAAGGGCATTATAAATTTCCGGAAGAGATGAATTGCCTTCGAACTGAACGTCGACAACGGCACCGATGATCTGTTTGATCTTACCAACGTTGGCCATATATTTTGCTAATTTTGTATTTCAGCTTTTTTGAAATTGGCCGCAAAAGTAAGGAAGGCTGATGGATAATTTTTAACTAAGGCAATAAAATTTCCATGGCGGCCATTTATTCTTTCAGCCAATCCATCATTTCAGCCATCATCTTTTCTTTATCTTTTTTCTTGTATTCCCTATCCCAATGAATGGCGTGGTATTCATTATACAACAACAGATCCTTTTTATCGGCCGGGAAAACAGCCATTGCAAGGCGGGGTGTCGGGGAGCCGTCTTTGGCAATAAAATCAATAATAAAAAAATAAACTGTCAGTGGTGTTCCCTCAATAGTGGTTTGCTTTTGACCCGCAGCGTTAATGGAAAGTGTGTTTCCTTCTTCGCCTGCCTTTGTCCAAAGATAGCTTTCTGCCATTAGGTTTTGCCGGGCGTATCCGGATGGGAAAAGGGTTTCTTTTTTCTGATCAAACATTTCCTCATACATATGATACCTGAAATCCGGATTGGCTGCAAGGCTTTCCAGAATGGAGGGGGCGGGTGGTTTGTTCATAATAACCAGTTCCATGGTTGCCCTGAGTTTCAGGTCTTTTTTGTAGGTGGCCACTGCTTTATTCAGCAATCTTTCACATTCAGGCGAAGCTATTTTGCCGGCAATATTCATAGCGCGGTATTGGCTGTCATAGTATCCGGGCTCTTCTTCATTTTCAGGCGTTTCCATTCCTTTTTCCAGCAGGGTTAAAATTTGTTTTTCATAGGGCAAAATCATTTCAGGTTTTATTGAATCCCGTTGCAACATATTGTTTATCAATGCCAGCATTCCGTTTTGCATGGAAGTATGGTTAATAAGAGGCAGCATGTCGGGAAATACAAAGGATAGTTCATCGGGATCATTGCACATGGAATAAAAGACATCCTCGGCAATCAGGCTGTCCGCGGGTACTGATAGCAACTGCTCGCTAATAAACCTGAAAGTATTGCTGCGCGGGTCCTGAGCAATCAGGTTCAGGAGCAGGCTTTGTTCAAGTAAGGTCCTTTCAGAGGGTTGAAGGTATGCCTTCATGGCATAGGATGCTATTGACGGGTCGCCGATTTCCATCAATGCCTTACTGATTTTTTCAGTCGGCGTTAATGGGTAAATGGAGCTGTAGGTTGCCAAAGGGTAGTGGTTCAGAAGGGCTTTGCGCAGGGCGGGGATATCTGCCACGGAAAAGGGGGCGTCGTCCATAAGGTTCAGGGCTGAATGGAAAACGGCAGAATCTGAAGAGAGCAGGTTGTCAAGTAATTCCTGCGCCCGGCTGTGCATCAGCACCGGTGGCCTGTAGGGATCAAGAAACCTGAATGCTTCAAAAAAACTTTGTTTACCCGTACTTAGTGAATCTCCGGCTTCCGACACGGTTATCAACGCCACCAAGCTGTCAGCGTAGGGCATCATTCGGATATGTTTATCTATTTTGCCGCTTCTCAGCACCACATGGTAGCCTTCGGCATTTCCGTTGATGACAGGTCTCTGGCTGATCACGGAATCGCCTTCTTCACCAATCATACCAAGTTTTTCTTCCCAGTATTCACCGGCATTCCGGTACCACTGTTTGTTTCCTGCAGCCATTAATATAACGGAATACACTTCGGATGTGGCAGAATCACGGCTGTTTATAGAAATGGCAGTTGCAACATCAGAGGTTGTATCTATATTTTCCACAAAGGGCGAAGGGGCCATTGTATTTGCCAACCCCAACCTGATGGTGAATTCTCCAAATGCAGAAGGGCTTCTTTCTGATAAGTCGAAGCCATCCAAAAACCGGCGGATACGGGGATCATTACGCTGATTCTCATAGTAAATGACCGCCGGAGTGAATACTTCATTTTTTCGGTTGATGGATTGTATGGAAGCAAAAACCCCGGGTGTTTTTGTTTCCCCTTCTGCAAATAAGACCATTCTGCCGTTTTTTCTGACCAGGGAATTTTGGGTGGGTGCCGAAATGGCTTCCAGGGTGTTTTTCCTTACATCTTCCATGTAAAGGCTGTCGTTAGCCACAAAAAGGTCAGCCGATGCTGATGCTACGGTTACAAGGTACATCATGCCGGTTGAGGGATCATTGTTAGAATATACACTCAGCTTCCATCGCGGGTCTTTCAATTTTGCGTTGCTCATCACCGGGTCATACTTAAGCGGGCCGGGGGCATTGAGGCTAAAGCCATGTTTTTCGTTGAAAAAGGTTTGCCAACCTGCTTTGGAAGGCTTCAATATTTCCAGGCTGTCAAAAAAACGCTCACCCATGCCCGAGGCCAATTTGGTGTTCTCCCTGCCCAACATGGCAAAAAATAGTAAATCTTCGTCCCTGTATACCTGTAACCGTTTTTCCTGTTGTCCTGATTTTACCAGGTATTCCTGCCCGGATACCCCGTTTTTTTCGATTTTCCTGGGAGCAGGCAGTTTTTTTTCACCCAAAAACTGCTTTATGGTTTCATCAATATTTCCTCCCTGAGTGTACATAACAGGAAACGAAACGACTATATAGGTTGCTTCTTCATAGATGTCGGTCCCAACAAACATTTCCATGACGTTTCCAAAACTTTTTTCAAAATATTCTCCCGGTAATTGTGCTTTGTACCGGTTGCGCAGCCTGTCTACAACAAGGGTTGTTTGATTTGGGGCTGCCGGAAGGGGTTTTTGAGATGGAGATAGCCTGTTTACAGAACCAACCGCTGTAATCTTTGTACCGGCAGGCATCATTTCCGTCAGGTTCCTATCAGACAAAAAATAGCCGAGAGGAACAATAAATAAGGTTGGTTTTAACGCAGCCTGACTGTCAATGGAAACTGCCACCCGCTTCAGTTCCTGTTCATGAAATGCATCGCCGGACTGCCCGCAGGAACATATTTCGCGCATTTTTTTCAAATCTCCATCCAGGTAGGCGGCTATCAATCTTCCGGTTAATTTTTTCTGAGCCGAGCTGCCTACATCGCCCGTTATCCATTGAAGTTCACTTTCTGAAACAGGAATAAACACCTTCCCCTCGGGGGTGCGCAGTTTGTGTAAACCATTAATGGGTTTTTGAAGGCGGCGTGCATATTCATAAAGGTACAAGTCGGCTTCGGTGTGGAATGGGCTTGAAGGATCAAATGATTTTTTCAGCCGTCCATAGAATTCAATGGTTTCCCATAGGGTAATATCTTCTGCAGCTTTGCCGAATTTTTCTTTTAATAACGGTGCATATTTGGGCCATAAAGCAGGGCTTACGGCTTCTTTCAGCATAACACTCTGTATGCCGCCTTCTGCCATATAAGAATCAATGGCAACTTCGAGAATGTCTTTTGGTGTACGAACGAGGCTGATATTATCCAGAGTTTCAAGGGCATGATACAAGCTATCCGGAAAATGGAAAAGATTTTCAGTGTTATGGCTTGGAACGGTGTATAGGTACGATGGTTTTGTTTGCCCGGGATGCTCTATTCTCCACAGCATAGAAGGATTTATTTGCTGGGCCAAAACAGAGGGGCGAATCGTGGAGAATACTAAAAACGTAAAAATGATTGCTAAGGGGAAAGATGAATGTTGATGCATACTGAAAAGGGAAATGAGCCTTAATATTTTGAATCAAAATAAAGGAATCGGGATCAAAAGGAGTGCAGTTGTATGGAAAAAAAATAGAATTGAAAGTGGTTTACCAATTATTTATTTGCATTAACCAAATATTACTTGCACCTTCGTACCTTATTGTTAATTGTTTTATCATGAATTTGTACATTGGAAATCTGAGCTGGAGTGTTACCGATAATGAACTCCAGGACACTTTTGAGGCTTACGGTGCCGTTGCGTCTTGCAAAATTATCAAAGACAAAATGACCAACCGTAGCAAAGGCTTCGCGTTTGTGGAAATGCCTAATGACTCTGAAGCTTCAGCAGCTATCAGTGGTCTGAATGGTCAGGACCTCAAAGGCCGTGCTATCAGCGTAAATGAAGCACGTCCACGTGAAGAGCGCCCTCAGGGTGGTGGCGGATATCGCAGTGGCGGTGGCGGCAATCGCGGTGGTGGCTACGGTGGTGGCAACTACGGCGGCGGCGGCGGTTACGGCGGCGGACGCAACAGGTACTAAGCTATTGCATCTTTCCGCTGTGCTCATCGCTTGCGGACGGACCGGCTCATCATATTTCGTTCTCGTTATTTGGTTTTTCGGTTATCAGAATGCATTCAATCACGTTCGAAAGGACGTGATTTTTTATTTTATACGAACTAATTCCTGGTTTTACCCCTTCATATTCCGAAATCCCTTCCCGCCATTTTTGTTCTTTTCTCTGTACCTGATTGCCTGTTTGGATAGTAACGCTCCTTTTGCCTATCTTTCTGATTCCATTAGCACAAGGCTTCTTTAATTTTGCCATGGTCTAATTTTCATTTCTTAACTATTTGAAACGCCTGTTGCGCATATCCCGTTTTGCCATTGTAGTATTGGTTGGTCTATTGTCAATCGTTTGGATTGGTATTCAGTTACCACCCGTTCAGCAAATGGTAGCCCGGGGCGCTGCGCATAAAATATCGCGGGTAATCGGAGCCCGTGTTGAAATTGGGGGTTTCGGTGTGGGATTGCTTAACAATTTCAGCCTTAAAAGATTAAGGATTTATGACAAAAATGGAGATACCCTTCTTTCGGTTGGTAACTGCCGGCTTGCCATTACCGATTGGTTTCCCTTGAAAGACACTATTGAAATTAAATACCTAAGGCTGAATGATGTACATGTGAAAATCCAGCGGTTTGATTCTGTCTGGAACACATCTTTCCTTGATCAGTTTTTTCAAGG
>JALOMX010000360.1 GCA_025455245.1 Chitinophagaceae bacterium | reverse complement strand
GGCTTTGACAGACATTGGAATATGAATGGAAGGGTTAATTGTGCAACCAACTTCAGAGATTATATCCATAGAAAGGAAAGTCAGAAAACTTTTAGGTAAAACAGGACGATTCTGAAGAAAATAAATGATCTTTTTTAAAGACATTTTATGGAATGGGCAAGTTTCGCTAATTTCATGGTATCAAGTGCAAACGGATATCTGCACACCATGAACATATAAATATCGGGCATTACATACCGCAGAGGTGTCACATGTCCTTGCAGAATTTAAAAACCACACTGTTGGTTAACCATAAAAATATTTGAATGAAACCGCTTCTAAAGATATCATTGCTTGTTTTTTCCATCATGTTGGTAAGTTGCATTGGCAGTAAAAACCCCAAGCGGGGTTGCCCCGCATCAGACAGCAACCTTGGCGCCGAAAGGGTACTTGCCGGTGAAGGCGGTAAGAAACCATCCAAATTCAAGGTAAAAGACATGCGAAAATCCTACTCACAATAACCGTGTTCAGGATTTTTCCTTTAGCATTGTATTTGTGAAAAAAATCAGGTTATTCATACTATGTATTCTTTTCGCTGTACAGGGCATTGTTGCGCAAAAAATTGTGCTCCCCAATGGAATACTGACACTCGTTTTCCCCGGGGACGGGAATAATGACCCCTCCCTTGAAAATGCCATCCGTTTTGGTGACAACTACTTTTTTGCAGCCTATTTCATTCAAAAGCCTGATGCCTTTAAACTAAAAGAATTCGAACGTGCAGGGATCCGGATTCTCGAAAGGCTTTCTTCAGGTACCTATATCCTCAGCAGCACCACCTATCCCAACCGGAGTTTCTGTGAACGTTTTGGCATTTCCGGAATAAATGCAATCCCGGCAGGTCTAAAAACAGACCCTCGCCTTAAAAGCAATGATGTTCCGGCATATGCATTGCAGTCAGCGGATGTTTTCAAGGTGATGGCGGGCGTATTAAAACAAGACAATGCCCACGCCATCCTGCAGGCCCTTGACAATGCCGGATTGACCATAACAGATGCACGTTGGCTGCAACAAGGGGTGGTTAAGGGTCACATTCATAAAAAAGATCTCGGTTCGTTAGCATCTCTGCCCATAGTAACCTCAATTCAGTTACAACCGCCACCCGATGCCACCCTCAACGATATTGCAAGAGGCTCATCGGGAACTGCCTTTTTGCAAATGCCTTCCATGCAGGGTGGTCGCAACCTGAAGGGACAAGGCATTACCATTGGTGTTGGCGACGATGCAGACCCTACCCTGCATCCCGATCTTACAGACAGGGTAATCAACCATACCCCCGGATTTACCTTTAACCATGGTACCCATGTAACCGGAACAGCCGCAGGAGGAGGCATATTGAATCCAAGGATGAAAGGCTTTGCCCCGGCAGCCTCTGTGGTATCACAATACTTTGGAGGGATTTGGGAAAATGCCTCGGTTTATACCCAACAATACAACATGGTTGTTACCAATAACAGCTATGGCAGTTTGGTTGGCGATTGTGTGTATGCGGGGGTGTATGATTTAAACAGCCGCTTGCTCGATGAACAGGCCTTTTTATTTCCGCAACTGCTTCATTCCTTTGCCGCAGGAAATGACGGAGATATAACCTGTGCCCCATTCCCGAGAGCATATCAAACCATTCTTGGCGGTTACCAATCGGCTAAAAATATTTTAACCGTAGGCCGTACCGATTACACACAGGTCAGCAGCAGTTCGAGCAGCAGCGGGCCTGTAAAAGACGGCAGGCTCAAACCCGAAATAACAGGGCTTGGTATCATCACTTCCCTCAACGGGGCCGGCACCGGGTATTTCACCGAATTTGGAACGAGTCAGTCGGCACCAACCATCACAGGCGGCCTTGCCTTATTGTACCAACGCTACAGGCAATTGCATGGCAATGCAAATCCAAACGGCATGTTGATGAAATCAATACTGCTCAATGGCGCAAGGGATGTAGGTACAAGCGGTCCCGATTACAGGCATGGGTACGGTACGCTTATGCTGGAAAGAAGCCTCCGGATACTGGAAAACAGGACCTATACGGAGCGCAGCTTGACGCAGGGACAGATTCAGGATACGGTCATTAATGTTCCTTCCGGATTGAAACAACTCAAAGTATTCCTGTACTGGCACGATCCTGCAGCAAGTGTTCTTGCAACCAACACTTTGGTACACGATCTTGATCTGGAAGTGATTACACCGGGAGGACAAACCATTAAGCCAAAAATTTTAAACCCATTGCCGGGGGGTGTTACCGATATGGCAACAGAAGGAGAAGACCATACCAACAACCACGAGCAGGTTGTGATAGAACTTCCTGTGGCCGGCAATTACACCCTGCGGGTAAAAGGCACTGAGGTACTTACACTACCGCAACAACCCTATGCAATTTCTTTTGATTATATGCCACAGGAATTAAGGTTTACCGCACCGGTAGCCGCACAAACCGTGCAGGCGGGCAATATTACATTCCCGGTGGCCTGGGAAGATGAAACCGGTGAAACCGGAACATATACCCTATCTTATTCAATTGATAATGGCTCAAGCTGGACAGATATCGTAAGCGGATTAAAAGATAGTACAAGATTATTCTTTTGGCAGCCGGGAAATATCCGTTCAACAAGTGCAAGATTGCGCATTGTCAAGGGCAGCAACACTATCCTGAGCGAATCCTTTGCCATCATTCCAAATCTTGCCATGAGTGCAGCGGGCATCAATGAGCAGTGTTACGAAATTGAAAAGAGGTGCGTTCATGGATTCCATTGCTACTGTGAACGGTCAAACTTCTTTCACCATCAAAAACCTCCATCCTGACAGCACTTATTATGCTGCTGTTGTGGCCCGGATCAACGGGTTTGAAGGCGAATACGCAAACGCTATTTCCCGCAGGCCGAATAACGGGAATTGCACCGGCGACATCAGCAACAACGACCTGATGATAGACTCCATTGTTGCGCCCCGCAGCGGCAGGGCATTTACCTCCTCTGCCCATGGCACCAATGTACCTGTCATCATCAGGGTGCGCAACCTCGATGATCAGCCTGTTTCATCCTTTACTTTGAAATACAACATTAATGGCGGAGCATTTACAGAAGAAAACCTGAACATCAATATTCCTGCGCGTTCAGTATACACTCATTCATTTGCCGGTATTGACCTGTCTGCTCCCGGCACATATGAGATCACGGCGGTTGTAAAGAACAACTCAGGCAGTGATTCTAATCCCGGAAATGATACACTTCATTCCATCATACGGCATCTTCAAAACGAGCCCATTTCTCTTGATCAGCCCCTCCTTGAAAACTTCGAAACTGCAGACATCGTTTCCCTTCAAAATAATGCATGGGGCATCGCCGGGCTTTCACGGTGGGATTACGTCAATACCGATCCGTTGGCAAGGCTCAGGACTTTTGTTACGCCCGATATTTATGAAAATGGCCAAAGGGGAATAACGCTCGATGTAAGCAAGGCCCGTCCTGCCAATACATCACCTTTCAATGCGCTCATCGGAACGTTCAACCTTTCGGGGTATGATGTGAACAACCATGAGATCAGGCTTTCATTCCGCTACAAACACCATGGGTTTACACAAGTGCCACACCCGCTCAACAAAGTGTGGGCAAGGGGAAATGACACCAACGAATGGATAGAACTGTTTGACCTTGGCGTCAATCAGG
>JALOMX010000359.1 GCA_025455245.1 Chitinophagaceae bacterium | reverse complement strand
GGCTCGGCAAACATTGGTGAAACCTGTGCCATGTTTGAAGCTATTCACGGTTCAGCACCCCGCAGGGCAGGGCAGAATATGGCAAATCCATCAGGCTTGTTGCAGGGTGCCATCATGATGCTTAACCATTTGGGTCAAAGCGATATAGCCGAAAAAGTTCAGAATGCATGGCTCAAAACCATTGAAGACGGAGTACATACTTACGATATCTATAAAGAAAACGTGAGCAAGGAAAAAGTGGGGACACGTGAATTTGCCGAAGCCGTAATTGAAAGGCTCGGTCAAAAACCGGGTCAGTTAAAGCCTGCATCATACAACAGCGGAAAAACCATGAATCTTCCCAGATACCGCAGGGCAGAGGCTAAAACAAAAGAACTCGTAGGTGTGGATCTGTTTGTGCACTGGCCCGGCAGCAGCCCTGATGAACTTGCTGGTCTGATTAAGCCTGTGAATCATGAGGAAATTCAGCTTTCCATGATTACCAACCGGGGCATCAAAGTTTGGCCGGAAGGTTTTGAGGAAACTTTTTGCACAGATCACTGGCGCTGTCGGTTCAAGCATAGCAAAGGGCATAATATTACCAAAGAAGACATCATAAACCTGATGCAAAAGGCCAACGGGTTAGGTATTGACGTAATAAAAACGGAAAATCTTTACCACTTTGATGGAGTTGCAGCTTTTTCGCTCGGTCAGGGTCAATAACTTTAAATCAAATCGTATGACTATTCAACTTTTGGACGGCATCTTTCCCGCAAATGATGCAAAAGCATTGCTGACAAATTTGTTTGCAGTAAAAATAAAATATCATGAAGATCAGATAGGTCCGGACAGCAATGAAGAACAGATAAAAATGAGGGAAAATAAAATTAAGGACCTGCAAAACGAATTAAAGAAAATGCTTACGTATTTGAAGGATAAACAGCAACCGGTAAAGTTGAGCAGTGGAATTGATTTGAATTAGGCATTTTAAGACAATACGAAAAAGCCGGTAAGGAAGGGAGGCTCAGGAAACAAGGTCTCTCTCCAATACCGGCTTTTTTAGCAGCCTTGCATGGAGTTCATTCAGTTGCATCTCATAAGCACTGTTGTTTCTGAACATTTTCCTTCCTTCGTTGAACGACATATAACCGGCACCGCGTTGGTGGTTGGCCTTGCTTACCCGCCAAAGCATCATCCAATGACGGATAATTTCTTTCCAGGCATAGAGCAAAGATTTTGAAGGATCGTACATGTGTGTAGGTTCGCTTCCTGCGCCATTGAGTTCAATGATGCTGAACTTTTCATCATTCAACATATCTTCCCAATTATCAAAACGAACATCAAGCCGGCCATAATAAAATCCTTCGATCCTGTCAGCAAGGGAATTAGCCCATGCATGCAGCCTGTCATCAATCAGGTGGTCCCAGTTAAAAAAAGCCGTTCCCCGTGCATGGTTCCCGAAAGGTACAAGTGTCTCTTTGTGATCCTTTGCCAACACTTCATTTAACCGATCTCCTAATTGAAGGAACAAACTTTCTGTATACAAGGATAAACGGCTATCCTCTTCAATTAACCTCCTTATATTTTTTATGCCATCGCCCGTTACGGCCCCAAAAGATTTACCAACAATGCCTGTAACCCTTCCTGCTTCTTCATCAGGATTTTTTACAAAAAAGATACCCGCCTCCTGTTGGTAAGGTATAAACGGTTGCACTAAAAAGGGAAGGTTATATTTTGGAACATAATATTCAAGTTCTTCTTCATTTTTTACAATGACAACAGCCCTCCCACGGCCACCTATGTCCGGCTTTAAAACCATCGGGAAACCAATACCGGTTGCTGTAGCATCCTGCAGCAAGGTGTGGGCCGTTGTACCCGGTTCATAGTATAGGGTTGGAGGGAATTTTCCATCCGGCAGCAGGTCATAAACCTGTTTTTTCGATTCCATGATAAAGCCGCCGCTATAAATGGTAGGATTCGCCGCCGAAAAGAAAAAGCGGAAACGGCTGCGAATGATAAGCCAAACAAATATTATATAAATAGGTCCGTATAAACAGTGAAATGGCCAGTATTCCCACTCTCTTATAATCTGAAACAGATTTCTTTTCTTCATGCAAATATTGTTCTTGCCCTTTTTGTATTAATCTTTTAAACGGGTGCTAAGGTAAGCCTCATGAAGAAACCGATGTTTAACTATATTGTTGCCGGAAAATGAAATATGCACACAAGCCAAATGTCTTATATAGTTCTGCCTGAATGCGCCGCGGAAAATCGTGTGTTACATCCCGCAAAGGCCGTAAGGAAACGGAAATGAAAACCCGGCGCCAAGCCTGATTTCAGGTCAGAAAGATTGGGTTACGGTATGAAATATTCAATTCAGATAAAATTCATTGACATGGTGGTTTAAAACCAAACCGAAATTTCATCAAGCCCTTTCCGTTTCAGATTAGGAACCCATGCTTCCTCGGCGGCATAGCCTACGGGTATCAGTAAAAATGGCTTTTCGTTTTCGGGGCGATTCAATATTTCGCTTAAAAAATTCATAGGCGAAGGTGTATGCGTAAGTGCCACAAGCCCTGCATGGTGGATGGCGGTCAGCAGGAAGCCGCAGGCAATGCCGCAACTTTCCTGCACATAATAGTTCTGCCTTTTGCTTCCGTCGGGCAATATTTCGTAAGCGCGTCTGAACACCACAATAAGCCAGGGGGCGGTTTCAAGGAAGGGCTTTTGCCAATCGGTGCCAATCGGAGCAAGGTCTTCCATCCATTCCGCACTCATGCGGCCGTTATAGCTTTTGTATTCCTCTTCTTCGGCGGCTCTCCGGATGGCTTTTTTTACATCCGGGTTGCTGATGGCTACAAAGGTCCATGGTTGCTTATGCGCACCGCTTGGTGCGGTTGATGCGGTTTTCAGGATGGATTCGATAACTATTTTGG
>JALOMX010000358.1 GCA_025455245.1 Chitinophagaceae bacterium | reverse complement strand
GCGCACCATATTGAGCAAACGGAAAACCATTGGGAAGAGGTTTGCTGGCGGCTTGTCAGTTCATATTTTGGTGGGCCTGTAAACAAGGTCAGCTTTTCCCAAATAGCCGAAAGCCTGCCCCTTCGCATTATTGGCAAACATAAAAATGTACTTGTTCAGATTGAAGCGCTGTTGCTTGGGCAATCCGGATTACTCCATAAGGATTTTAAGGATGAATATCCTAAAATGCTTTTCAGAGAATATCAGTTCTTACAAAAGAAATACGGACTTCAGGTCATTAACAAACCGCCTTTGTTCCTCAGGATGCGTCCAACGGATTTTCCCACCATAAGGCTTGCACAATTATCTGCCCTACTTCACCAAAGCAGCCATCTTTTCAGCAAACTGCTTGAAGCCAAAGACCTGAAAGATGCCAAAAAACTATTTGATGTTCAGGCCAATGATTACTGGAATGACCACTATAAGCCCGATATACCTTCGGAATCTTCACCCAAACGCACCGGTCAGGCACTCATCGACCGGATTATTATAAATGCCGTTATTCCGGTACTCTTCTCCTACGGACATCGCCAGATGAATGACGAAGTTCGCGACAAAGCCCTGCAATGGCTTGAGCAAATGCCTGCCGAAAGCAACCGGATCATTCGAATATTTTCTGACCTTGGTAAAAAACCGGCAAATGCATCCGAAACACAGGCTTTGCTAACCCTGAAACAAGATTATTGCGATGCAAAAAGGTGTTTATCCTGTGCCGTGGGCAATCATTTACTCCGCCAAACAATTAATCCGGCCATTGATAAGTAATGTTCTGAGTGATTTCAGGATGAAGGCTCCGCGCTACGGGGCAGGTATTTCCGGTATTTTCCAGGATTTGTTTATCCTTTTCTGATACATTTTCAGCCTTTAACCGAACCTGAACATCTATTTGTACAATCCTTCTCGGAGGTTCTTTGCTCATGTGTTTGGTTACATCAACTTCACTTCCTTCAATGGAAATACCCATATCCATGGCTTTTATGCCCACGGTGGTTATTAAACAGAGTCCTAAAGATGTAGCTGTAAGGTCGGTGGGAGAAAACCTTTCTCCCTTACCCCTGTTATCTGTTGGGGCGTCTGTTTCAATTTGGGTGCCACTTTGTAAATGAACCGAAGTACATCTTAACGCACCATTGTAAATAATAGAAGCTGTCATACCTTATTTTTGAAAAATATTTGGAAGTTTGCAACGTATATAACTTTATGCAATTAATTTCTTTTTTTATTTCGACCCTCAGGGTTTCTTTCATTTTCGTCCTGCTTCTTTCCGCCGGTTCTGCCATTTCACAGGAAAAAAAATCCAAAAAGGAAAGGAAGGCAGAAAAGCAGGCAAAAATTGATGAGATGATACGCCTTGAGGAAGAAGGAACCATCGTTTATCCCAAACAAAATATTTTTGGGTTTCACCTTTACTCTGATGGTTGGGGGGCCATGTATGAAAAAGGGAAACAGAAGAATACCAATAAAGCTACACTTTACAGTATTGAATTCGGAGAGCGGAAGCACCCGAAAGAGGTAAAACTATACGATGCCTCAAGCGGAGGTGGATTCATTTTTGGGCAGCCGCTGATTTATGGAAAAGAAAACAACTTTTTCTTTTTAAAATTAGGAGTTGGACAGAGTTATCTGATTGGCGGAAAGGGAAATAAAAACGGAGTTTCGGTAAGTGCAGTTTACAAGGGCGGATTATCGCTTGGATTATTGAAGCCTTATTACGTGGATGTAGTTGACCCGATTACTTCTCAAATTGTTGCGGCAAAATATGAAGGTGGAGACGGCAAATACGATAATGAATTTTTGAGCAATCCGCTTGGAAGTTCCGGCGTATTTAAGGGCGCAGGAGAAACACAAATCAAACCTGGACTATTTTTAAAAGGTGCTTTACGATTTGATTATGGCAGATATAATGAAATCGTTAGCGCTATTGAAACAGGCTTTGGATTGGAGTATTATGCATCGGAAATGCCAATAATGATCAGAAACGAACCTCAAAGATCATTTATCAACGTATTCGTTGCCATTGAATTTGGAAGAAGAAAATAGATTTTGGGTGCGGAGAATACCATCCGAATTCAGCAGAAAAAACCTTAGACATTTTTTGCCTTTCACTTTCGGAATCTGGAATTTGACAATGCACTATTGACAATTCACATTTCTCAACCCACCTTTGAACTGTGGAACTTGAAATTTGAAGTCCTGAAATTTTTAAAAAAACGTATATCAAAATATTAAGTTAACAATGGGTTGCACAAGTGTAGAGCCGGTAAAAATGAAAAAGCCGGAATGGCTTAGGGTTAAGCTGCCGATTGGTGAGGAATATAAGCACGTGAGGGGATTGGTTGACAACTACAAACTGCATACCATCTGCGAAAGCGGCAATTATCCCAATATGGGCGAATGCTGGGGCGAAGGCACTGCAACCTTTATGATTTTAGGCAATACCTGCACAAGGAGCTGTGGCTTTTGCGCAGTTGCCACCGGCCGGCCTGATCCGGTGGATTGGAATGAACCCCAAAGGGTTGCAGAAGCCATCCACCTGATGAAAGTAAAACATGCAGTTATTACTTCGGTTGACAGAGATGAACTGCAGGACGGCGGCAGCGTTATCTGGTACAATACCATAAAGGCCGTAAAAACATTAAATCCACAAACCACCCTTGAAACCCTGATACCTGATTTTAAAGGGGAAACGGAAAATATTTTAAGGGTGGCAGATGCCCGACCGGAAATCATCAGTCATAATATTGAAACTGTTGAAAGGCTTACAAGGCAGGTTCGCATTCAGGCCAAATACTGGCGTAGTATGGAAGTGTTGCGCACTTTAAAGGAGGCCGGCATCAGAACCAAAAGCGGTATTATGCTCGGCCTTGGCGAAACAAAA
>JALOMX010000357.1 GCA_025455245.1 Chitinophagaceae bacterium | reverse complement strand
ATCTTTAGCTTCTGACAGGAGCATCCTGTCTTCTCTTCCCTCACGTTTCAGGTAATCTGCCTGTTCAGTCTCCGGATACCTTGCAACATACAGGGCTGTATCAAGTTCAAGTGTTCCATCACGAAGTAGTTTTTGAAGCTGCGGGATTAAATCATTCAACCTGTTGAAAATGACAGCACAGTGGATATTATCGACAGCCTTGCCGTAAGAGAATGGAAGGCCTATATCAGCCAAACCAAAAGCTTGTTTGTAGCCGAAGAAAGGCTTAAAAAGTATAAAGGCTACGGGCATAATGCATTTCTTGAAACAGTAGATTCGAATAACCACTTCATTTACATTTTATTGCCTTCTACCCTGTTGGACACTGCAGGCAAAAGAGATTCACTGACCCGCTTTTTTGGATTTCCCGTAAAACTTGAGTCCGTTCAATAGAATATGCATCAGGTTCCCGATCAAACAAAAAAAGCTATCAGTAAAGGGGCCGTTATTTCTTTTTTGCTGTTGCTGTCCATAGATATCGGGGCTATTGCAGCAAAGAATGAGGTTTTGCATTACATCGTAAAACCTTTACTCATGCCTTTTTTGATCTTTCTTTTCCTGAATGCTCAAAGGTCCCGGCCGAAAAAGCCGGAAATTTTAATTTTAGCGGGATTGGTTTTTTCCTGGGCGGGCGACGTTTTTCTATTATTTGACCAAAATGGCCCGGCTTTTTTTATTGCAGGATTAACATCATTTCTCATTACGCACATTCTTTACATCGGATACTTCCTGAATATTCTTTCAAGAGGTAAAACGGGGAAAAGTGCAATTACATGGGTGGAGTTGATGGTTGCAGCATTTGGGATATTGTTGCTTGTTATTTTATGGAAAGGACTTGGTGTAATGAAGGTTCCGGTTATTATTTATGCAACCTGCATTTGCCTGATGTGCATTTTTTCGCTTCGGCATTATGTTTACCTATGGTATTGCTCAGTTGTTTATTGTAGCAGGGGCCATCAGGCTTTTTCAATCAAAATCCGATGCAATGCTAAAACCTGCGGAATAATTGCCTGCTTTTCATCATTTACAATGACGTAATCACATTTGCCCATTTTTTCTTCTTCCGGCATTTGCTTTTTCATTCTTGCCATGATGGATTCTTTATCAGTTTTATCCCTTTCGATAATCCTGTTAATCCTGATCATTTCGGGTGCAAAAACCCCTATAACAAGGTCAAGTTGTTTATGTGAACCTGATTCAAATATTAAAGCAGCTTCTTTGAGAATATAAGGTGCGTGTTGTTTTTGCATCCAATTTTCCCCATCCCGAATGACCGCCGGATGCACGGCCTGATTCAGTTGGGTTAATAATTCCGGATCAGAAAATGCCAGCCGGGACACATAAGAACGATTCAAACCATCCTTATCGTAGGCCTCTGCTCCAAATATCCCGATGATTTTTTCCTTAAGTGCCTCATCTTCATTCATGAGGATTTTGGCACGATCGTCTGCGTAATAAACCGGAACTCCAAGCAGGCTGAACAATTTGGCTACCGTTGATTTTCCCGAACCCATACCCCCTGTAATGCCAACACGAAGCATTGTCCCTGTGTTTTATTGATTTCTGAATTGTTCCTGTGTTGCACTGTCTTCGGCCATGGGTTTCATTAACGGCTGAGACTTATCCTTTTTACCAAATACACTAACATTCACATAGCGCTTCGGATGAAGGCGAAGGTCTTGCAGAAGCAGATTCATACTATTGGTGGTACTTGTCAGGTTTTCATACAGTTTCCGGTCGTTCAATAAGGCGCCGGCACTGTTTGAATTGCTGTTCAGTTTGTCTAGGGTCGCTTTCATGTTCAGTACGGTAGCATCAAGATCACTGATCAGTTTTTTGAACTCTGCTTCTGAAAGCTGAAGACTCACTTTTTCCAGATTTTGAGTAATGGCTGGTAAATTTTTTGTGCCTTCATTCAGGTTTCTGCTTGTTGATTCCAGATTTCCGATGGCACTTGTAATTGTATTATTTTGTGCAGCAAGCAATTGATTAATTTCCTTTGTGGTCTGACTTAAGTTTGCGGTAATTTCAGACAGTGAGGCAATTGTTTTCCTGAGATTGTATTGTGCATTAGCATCAAGTGTATTGTTCACGCCGGTCAGTAGGGTGTCAAGGTCTGATAAGGCCACATTTAATTTAGACTGTGTCGGGCCAAGTTGTTCCAAAACTTCGCTCATAAACCCACTTGGCACTTCGGTACGAATGGTGTCCCCCTTTTTCAGAAAACTTTCGGCAGTTCCCTTGATAATTTCAACAGCCGGTGTACTCAGCAAATTTCCCTTAATGGTTGCCTTGCTGTCGATGGGTATTTGAAGTTTTTCGGTAAGCCTGATGGTTACGAGGATTTCATTCAGGAATTCATCGGCAGGTTCTGTTTTATATACACTGCCAATTACAAGCCCGTTACAGATTACGGGGTTGGCAACAACAAGACCTTCAATAGAAGAAAACTTTGCATAGAGATATTGGCTGCTTTTCATCGGGTTATTACCCTTTAAAAAATTAAAGCCAAGAATCAGCAACGTAATTGCGATTGCGGTGAGTGCGCCAACTTTGGTTTCGTTGGAAACATTTAAAGCCATAAGCAAATTAAAAGAAAAGCTACCAATAAGTGAAGGATAAACCTCACCGGCGCAGGCATTAGATAAATAAACGGTTATTATTCCTCCGTTGTTGCTGCAGTTTGCTGGATCATTTTCTCAGGATCCTGTAAAACTTCACGGTAACGTTTTACTGCATTCACTATGCTTTTTGCCATTTTCTCAAGGCCCTCACTGCTGTTCAGAAATTCTTCTTCATCCGGATGGTCAATAAATCCTGTTTCAATCAGGATACTGGGCATTTGGGTGGCCGTCAATACATAAATCCCCTGCGCACCGGCCCAATCACGCTGCCAAACACCCCAACTGTAACGGCCAATGTTTGCAAACTCTTCCTCAACATAAGTAGCGAGCGTAAGGCTTTTCTGGAAAAAGTATTTGGCATATTGCTGTGCCTTTATCCTTGCTTCTACCGGGTCTACCTCGGGCATACCTCCGGCCGAATCGGCATCCACATAATCTTTAATGGAAGAAGACCTGCCGGCGCTTGCTACTTTACCTTTATAATAATCGCTCGCAAGAATGTAGGTTTGGGTACCGAGTACGGTTGCAGGGGCACGATATCTTTCATATACCGGAACCGTACGGGTTTTTGCTACCTTCTTTTTACCTTGTTTTACATAGTAGGTTTGCTTTTTGGTCCCTACCTGCTTTTTTTCCCATCGTTGATTGGCAGGGGTAGAATTAAGGTGAATGGAAATAAAAAGGTCGGCATTGTTTTCATTGGCAAAATTGGCACGCCACCTTAATGCTTCGTTTTTATTGGAAAGGTTTCCCGGCAAAATATCCGTTTCGCGTGTCATAAGGATCCTGACATCAGGCATCTCCTTTTGCATCACTTCCCTCACCTTCAGACTGATGTTGAGCGCAAGAATGGCTTCCCGGGAATAACGTCCGCCGGCACCAACATCCACACCGCCATGACCGGGATCAATGACAATGGTTTTTAAGTCAGGCTTTTGGGCATGTGAAATATTCACTAAAAAGAGGCATACCAGTAAAACCGGCTGCAATATTTTGAGGATTTTGATTGTCTGTAACATCTTTGTGTTTTTCTTTACTGTCAGGTTTTTCATAACCATTACTTTCGCGGCACCAATTTTATGTTCAACAAACGGCGTGAAAATACTGTTTTTCGGTACCCATACCTTCTGTGCATTTTTCCACTCTTGTTTATAACGACCATTTTGACTGCACAAGTCACAAAAACAGATTCAATTAAAC
>JALOMX010000056.1 GCA_025455245.1 Chitinophagaceae bacterium | reverse complement strand
TAATAAACATATTAATGCTTTTGCTACTTATTCTACAAGCTTTAAACCGGTAGGGGTAAATGTGGCCGGGCTTCCAACAGTTGTAAACAACGGCGTAACCCGTGCAGATAGCACCCTGGCCGTTATAAAGCCGGAAGATGTAAAACACTATGAAATTGGCATTAAAACAAATCCGACAGACGATTTTACATTTAATGTCGTATTTCACAATTCTGATATAGAAAACTACCAGGCCAATGTTCAATCCCCTCAGTTGGGTGTAAAAAGCGGTTATATTGCCAATGCTGAAAAAGTGAATGTAAAAGGAGTGGAGGTAGATGCAAGCTTCAGGGCAAACAGACATTTTACGTTTACCGGTGCATTAGCCTACACCGATGGTAAATATGTAAAATTTGAAAATGCACCCCTTCCTTTGGAAGAAACCGGTTTAACTGAAAATGGCGTACAAAAGGCATTTAAGGATATCTCCGGTGGTGTATTGCCCGGTATTTCAAAATGGGCTGCTTCCCTTGGCGGCGAGTATGTAACGCCGGTAAAGGTTTGGAACAACGATGGAAATTTCTTTGTTGCTTTGGATGGTTACTACCGCTCTGATTTTTCTTCGAGCCCCTCACCCTCTGCGGTGCTTAATATTGAGGGGTACACCCTCATCAATGGAAGACTGGGCTTCAGGGCTACCAAAGGTTTGACATTCTTTATTTGGGGGCGCAACCTGTTTGATAAAAACTATTACGAACAACTATTGCCGGCCGGTGGCAATGCCGGGCATTATGCTGCTGTATTGGGCGATCCCCGTACCTATGGCGTTACCTTAAGGTTTTCCCTTTAATTTTTTTCGCTTTTTTTCAGGTTAAGGGCCATGCTTTTTGTTGGTGGCCTTTAATCTTTAATAACCGGTATTAGCAGGTAGCTTTTATTGCCGGCGACAAAAATTTCCATCATGTCCAAATACCTATCTTTACCCCCTATGATGTCGAGAAAATGCAAATATGCCATTAAGGCATTGGTGCACTTAGGGGCAAATTTTGGAAAAGGGAATATGTTCACTGCAGATATTGCTGCCGGTGAGAACATTCCTAAAAAATTTTTGGAACAGATTTTGCTCGAGCTAAAACATGCCGGTTACCTTGGAAGCCAAAAGGGCTATGGTGGCGGGTATTACCTTAAAAAAGATCCCAACGATATTTCTGTTGCTGACATTTACAGGCTTTTTGACGGAGCCATTGCGCTCGTACCCTGTGTGGCTGTACAGTATTATGAAAAATGCGAAGATTGTACCGATGAAGCCACCTGTGTTTACCGGCGCGAATTTGATATCATCAAAGAAAAAACCCGCGAAGTCATGAAGCAGATCACCATTGCATCATTTCTGAAAAAAGACCCGCCTAAACAATAGATTTGCCAAAAAAATTTATGGCAAACCTGATAGAAGAATTCAATGATTATCGTACCCGTATGAACGAGGTTATTCTGTCAAAAAATAACCTTGTTATAAAACGGCTTTGGAACCTTGACACCAATACCTATGCCGAAGGCGCTTTGAGCACGCAAACCAAGGAAATGCTAGGATTGGTGGCAAGCATGGTGCTTCGTTGTGATGACTGCATAAAATATCACCTTGGCAAATGCCATGAGCAGGGCATAACCACCGAACAGATGTATGAGATTTTTGCGGTAGCCAATATTGTGGGAGGAACGATTGTCATTCCGCATACCCGCCGCGCTGCTGAATACTGGGAGTTATTACAACAAGGGTAGCCTGTTTTTATTGGTAAAAAAATCATAATCACATATTAATGCGATAAACTTGTAGCCGGTTTTTTCATCAATTTGCAAAAACCACACACGCATGAAAAAATTATTACCCTTTATCGTCATTTGTATCCTTGCCGTTTCCTGCAGTGAGAAACTTGTACCGGGAAATGTAGTAAAGTTTCTTTCGGCGGAAGATGAAGCCGTACTGGAATTGCTGGCCGGCCTTAAGAAAAATCCTTCCGACAAATCACTCCTCGAACTGCTTCCCGATACATACCAACGTGCCATGGATAGCCGCATGGCCATGAAAAGTTATGTTTTGAGGGACAATCCCCCCGGTGACCGTTGGGTGTATTGGCGAAAGCAGCTTGAGGCGAGTCAAAGCATTACCGATGCCGTGCTTGCATTCCCGCAGGCATCAGCAGTTATCAGCAGGCCTGTTCAGTTTCGTGATCAGATCAGCGATGCAAGGCAACAGGCAGCCGAAGAATATTATCAATCGGCTATGGAGCTGCTGGGCAACGGTAACCGGCGCGATGCACGGATGGCCATTGATTATTTGAATAAGGCAAACAGGGAAGTGAATAACTTTCGGGACGTAGCACAGCAAATACGTTTGGCCGAAGAAAAAGCCACCCTTTTTGTGGTCGTGAATCCGGTTGATTATTACAATTTCGGATGGAATTACTGGGGTTTTCAAAACGATTACCTGCAATGGCAAATGATACAGGACCTGAACAGGCGATCGTACAATTATACCCGATTTATTACTGACCGAGATGCCTATGCAATGCGCCTGAAACCCGAACGGGTGGTGGATATGCGGTTTTCACGCCTGCAGGTTTACAACCCCTATACCGAGAGAAACAGCTACACACGCGAAAAAACCATTATGACACCTGAACCCCGGGTGGATACATCAAGGATGGCCCCACCCAGGGGAAGTATTACCGTAAGGGCTACCGTTACTGTTACCAAAAGACTTGTAAACGGAGATGCGGACCTTGAATGCAGGATCTATGATGTTGAGCACGGACGAAATATCCTGTACGATCGTTTTCCGGGTCGTTACAATTGGGTGTTCGAATCGGCCACTTATACCGGCGACAGCCGGGCACTTACAGATGCTGACTGGAAACTGATCAACAACCGGTTTGACCGCTATCCCACCCGCGAAGAAGTGGCTCAAAGACTTATTCAGGATGCATACGGCGCCTTGATTCGCAGGATTGAGCAGGGTGTAAATTTTGATCCCTGGTAAGCCCTCCTGTAAAATCATAGTTCTCTGTTAAATCAGCCTTTCTGAAGGCGGAGAGATCGCTCATTCCCACTCATTATCCCTCTGCAAAATTATCTTTGCGGCATGTTTATCAGAAGTGCAGTTGGTTTTGTTGTATTGTGCTGGCTCCTTTCCTGTTCATCTCCGCAGCCTGCCCCCGAACCCAAGTCAATGGCTGCAGAAAACATCCTGCCGGATGAACACGGTAAAAAGCTTTTCTATCAGAAATGTGCAAGTTGCCACATGGTGAATAAGGATATGTCGGGCCCTGCATTGAAGGGTGTAGAAGACCGTTGGCCGGATAAGAAAAAACTGTATGCATTTATAAGAAACAGCGAAGAAGTAATCCGAAGCGATAAGTATGCCCGTGAATTATGGCTTGAATGGAACCAAACGCAAATGCTGCCTCATCCCGATCTTACCGATGAGGATATTGCAGCTATACTGGTTTATATAGGTTCTGTAAGTCAGTAATCATTTTTTAAAAATGAAGATATTTTTTAATGTAATTTCTCCACTTAAAATCTGTCGGCTTTTATGATCCATGTGTATGGAATACCCAATTGCGATACTGTAAAAAAATCCCTGCAATTTTTACAACAGAGTAATGCCGGATTTACGTTTCATAATTTTAAAAAGGAAGGTGTCAGTACCGAACAATTAAGTCGGTGGATTAAACAAACCGGGCTTGACAGTTTAATCAACAAAAAAGGTACAACCTGGAAAGGACTTGAGCCTGAAATGCAGGAACAAGCACAAGACCCGGCCGGTGCCATACGATTGATGCAATCATATCCAAGCCTCATCAAAAGGCCTGTGGTGGAGTGGGCTGATGGCAGCGTAACCACCGGATTCAGCGAAGCATTGTTTGATGCACGTTTGAAATGATCAGGGCTTTTTCATCATCCATTCCATGTCGGGTACAGCAGCGGGTATTTTAAAATAATGATCACGCAGTTTATCATTAAATCCATTAGGGTTTTGTTTAAAGCTGCTTGTCTTGTAAAAGATCACTCCCTGAACATTATCCTTTTTTCTCACGGCATCCATCATGCGGGAAAGTTGGGTAGGATCTTTGCGGACGTTATTGGTGCCTGTTTCGAAAATGCTGATGCCTATGTAGCAATGTTTTCCATAGGTCCTTTCTGCCCACCAATCAAGCAAGGTTAAGAAATCGGCTTTGGGATGGCCAATCGACCAATACAGCTGTGGAGTTACATAATCGATCCATCCTTTTTCAAGCCACAACAGCACATCGGCATACAGGTCGTCGTAATTGGTTTGGCCGGCATCGGTATCGCTGCCCCTTGGATCGCGGCTTTTGTTTCGCCATACCCCAAAAGGACTGATACCAAATTTAACCCATGGCTTTTCCTGCCTGATGGTCCTTTGCAACATGGAAACGATGGTATCGCAATTGCTTCTGCGCCATGCATCCTTTGCCATTCCTTTACCGTATGCGGCATAGCTTTTATAATCCGGAAACTCTTTGCCCGGGATTCGGTACGGATAAAAATAATCATCCATATGAATCCCATCCACATCGTATCGTTTTACTATGTCGCGCACAATTTCGTTTACAAAATTCCGCGCATCCGGATTGCCCGGATCAAAGTAACGGGTGATGCTTGACGCATCTCCGTAATCAATAAACCATTCCGGCATTTTGCGGGTAATATGGGTAGGGGATACGGATGAGGTTCTTGTATTGAATACTGCACGGTATGGGTTTAGCCATGCATGAAATTCCATTCCGCGTTTATGGGCTTCCTCAATCATAAATTCCATCGGGTCATAATACGGAGATGGGGCCTTGCCCTGTGTGCCGGTCAGAAATTCGCTCCAGGGTTCATAGCTGCTTTTGTAAAAGGCATCGGCTGATGGACGAACCTGTACCACAACCGCATTCATGCCGTTTCGCTGATGCATGTCGAGCAGTTGTATAAATTCTTCCTTTTGACGTTCGGTACTGAGTGTTTTACTGCTTGGCCAGTCAATGTTTGCTACAGTGGCCATCCATACCCCCCTGAATTCAGCTTTTTGGGCATCAACGGATGTTGACAGGAATTGAATCAAAAAAAGAATGATCACGGCATTTCTCATGCGGCGAAAATACCGATGCTGAAAAATGCCCGGCCGCGGATGTGAATACCTTAGTAAAAATTTACAAAATGACTTTAAGGGCTATAGGATCAGTTAAGTCCGGGTTCACGCATTTTGTCCAGCAGGCGGTTCAGTTCGGCTGCTTCTTCGGTTGATAATCCTGAAATAATGCTGTCCATTTCGTTGTTCAGCTGATCAATTTTTTCCAGGACCAGTTTTCCTGCATCGGTAATTACTACATCAACAAGGCGTTTGTCGTGGGCACAGGTACTTTTCCTGACCATCTTTTTCAGAATGAGCCTGTCCACAATCCGGCTTGTGTCGCTCATTTTATCCAGCATCCGTTCGCGTATCTGCAGCGTGCTCAAAGGTTCTCCCGCGCCCCTCAGGATGCGCAGAATATTAAACTGCTGAGCGGTCAGATCAAATCGGTCTAGAATCGATTTGAAACGTTCTGTCATCCAGTTGTGCGTGTAAGTCAGGTTAATCATGGCTTTTTGCCATTCGTTCCTGAACCGCTTTTGGTTAATATCCTTTTCTAAACCCATGTTTAAACTTTGAGGCATCAAAAATAAGATTATTGTAATGTTTCAGAATGCTGTAACAAAAAAGATGCCCGGCAACAAAATATGAAGCCGGGCATGAGGAAGCGGAAAAAATCTTAGTTGTTGTAATAAAACTTTTCTTCTACGATTTTACCGTTCTTCCAGCGCTGTACTGCAATTTGTGTGTAATTACGGACCCCGTAATCTTTGTGTGTATAATCAAACCACCATTCAGTTACCGTAATGCCATCGCTTACCAGTGTGTTGATGAGTTTGGCACCCCTGAATTCTGTAAGCCCGTTCACAAAATTTTCTTCATGCTGACGATTGGCATCTTTACCAACCCTTACAGGCCAGTCATTATCCTGCATTACCACATCATCCGCATAAAATTCTTCGAAGGCTTCCAGGATTTTTCCTTCCAGTATTTTTTGATTCAGGCTGTCTACCAGTGTTCTTAAATCCGACATAGTTTTATTTTTAGTTTGTGATGCAAAATTAATGTTTAAACATCGAAAAGGTTTTCAAAGTTTTGTTAAGAAAATCTTTTTAGTCATTTTCAGGTGAGAAAAGGATTGAATTTTTTTTCGGATCCGATGGTGGTTTCGGGGCCATGCCCGCTGTAAACCGTGATTTCATCGGGCAAAACAAAGAGCTTGCTGCGGATGCTTTGGATAAGTCTGTTGAAATCGCCGCCGGGCAGGTCGGTACGGCCGATGCTTCCGTTGAACAGTACATCCCCACCCAAAACAGCCTTTTCGGCCTTGCAGTAAAAGCAAACATGACCGGGAGAATGGCCCGGGGCAAAAATCACTTCCAATTGATCATTGCCCAATTGTATCAAATCTCCATCGGCAATGTCTGCCGTTGGGCCGTTGTATGCATCAAAAGGCAGTCCGTACATCAATCCCATTTGCGCCCCCCTTTGCAGAACGGGCAATTCGGATGGATGCATGTACGGAATCAGGCCATATTTTTCAACAGCCCACTTTAACCCGAATACATGGTCAAGATGGGCATGGGTCAATAATAAATACTTAACGGAAAGACCGTTTCTTTGTAAAAACCCATCGAGATCCTGTTTTTCAGCCGATGAAAAACATCCGGGATCAATAATACAGGCTTCTTTGTTTTCGTTATACACCACGTATGTGTTTTCGGCCATCGGGCTGAAAGTAAATTGTTTTATTTGCAGCATTCTTTTAGATTTTCGAAAATTGCAGGCAAAGGAAATGTTTATTATCAGTACCGAAAATCAAAAATGGGTTAAACTGTGAGGTTAAAGTTTCAATAAACACCTAAAAAAATCGGGGAGTTTGAAACTGCAATCCGTTTTTGTTGTTATTTCACATGTTTGCAAAAGAAAGGCGTTACAGGACAAACTTTAAACTGAATATAAAGTGTATTTAAAGAAAGGATATTTTTTCATACTGGCCCTGCTCATGCTGGCAATCGATGCCAGGTTAGTGGCTCAGGTCAGTTCGGTGGAATTTGGGAAGAATCGTATTCAATACCGTAAATACAATTGGCGCTATTATCAAACCCCCAATTTCAACATACATTTCAATGAAGGCGGGCTTGAACTTGCCAAATATGTATTGCAGCTTGCCGAAGAAGAATTGGGCAGTATAGAATCCTTTACGGAAACAGGGCTTCAGCGAAGGGCCAATGTGGTGTTATACAACAGCTACGATGATATGCAGGCTACCAATATCGGGCTTGTAAACAACATACCTGATGTGGGCGGACTGAGCAGATTAGTGAACAATAAAATGATCCTTTATTTCAACAGCGACCACAATGACCTGCGCAGGCAAATAAGGGAGGGTATAGCACGCATTCTGGTGGATAACCGTTTGTATGGAGAAAATATAGGTGAAATAGCCGGTAATACTGCATTACTCGATCTCCCCCAATGGCTTACCGACGGTTATGTAGCCTATGTTGCCGAAAACTGGAGTGTGGCCATGGACGATAAATTGAAAAATGCCCTGTTGGCCCAGGAATACAGAAATTTTTACCAGTTTGCCTTTAAAGATCCTAAACTGGCTGGCCACGCCTTTTGGAACTACATAGCCAATAATTATAAACGGGAGAATGTTACTTACTTTATGTACCTCTCCATTTTATACAAAAACCTCAATAGCGCCTCTTTACGGATCTGCAAAAAGAAATTCAAGGACCTGCTTGCCGAGTTTATGGAAAAGGAGACCGACAAGTACTATGAAGACATCCGCGGACGCAGGAATATGCCTAAAGGTTCCATCAGCATTACCGAAGATGTAAATGAAAAGCGCGATTTTTTCAGGTTTGCACCCAATCCCAATGTCCGCTCCTACACCTATGCGGTGGCCGAGTACATCAAAGGTTTTTACAGGGTGGCTTTGTACGAAAACTATACCAATAAAACGGTCCTGATTAAGAATGGTATCCGTACCCCCATGCACGAAAGAAACCCCAATTACCCCATTATGAGCTGGGACGGAAGGGGAACAAGGCTTGCCGTTATCTACTGGGAAAAGGACAAGACCAAACTCATGATCCACGATGTGGTAAACAAGGCCAACAACCGCAAAATAGATTTACCCTTCGATCAGGTGCAGGATGCACAGTACTTTCTGGATCACAGAAAACTGGTCATGAGCGCCGTAAAAAATGGTCATACGGATATTTTCATTTACAACATTGAAACAGGTAAGGTCGATCAGCTCACCGATGACGTTTGGGATGATCTTGACGCTTCCTATGTAACTTTTCCAAACAAAACAGGGATTATTTTTTCAAGTAACCGTCCGGGACCTGAAGTTCCGGGTGCCGATACGGTTCTGCCAAGCCGCAACCGCTTCAATATATTTTTAGCCGACTATGATGAAAAGGCCGGATTCAGGCAGATTACCCAAATGAGCAATTTACCTTTTGGTAATGCCCGCTACCCCATGCAGTACAATGTGAACCATTACACGTTTGTTTCTGATCAGAATGGTGTTGCCAACCGTTATGCAGGCTTTTTTACCACAAGTGCCGCCGGAATAGATACCCTGGTATTTATTGGTGAAGAAATCCTTCGTAACACATCCTTTAAAGAAATTGACAGTACCCTTCAGGCCTGGGATCTGCCCGAACCCGATTCGGTAGGATATATAGCACTCACCAAGGACAGTACTTATACTTTCCCCATGACCAATTATCAAAGCAGCCTGCTCGAAACAAGAAATGCGGGAGACAGGGGACAGGTGAGTGAGGTG